>NZ_JATABG010000374.1:0-3310 GCF_036533755.1 Vibrio sp. M260118
CTACAATTAATCAGACCGGGCATTTCTCAAACAGTTCCAATTATTTTCAAAAAAGATTTAATTTCTTTGTTTCATGCAGTTAGAACCTAGGCTTGACAGCCTGGTCGGACCAATGCTGAAAAATGTGATGTTAATGGCTTGTTGCTTTTCTGTTTCGATTGTATATTTCAAACAGTTGTTTAATACGAGTGATTAAAATGTCGAGCCGAAACTCAACCAAAGAGAAAATTCTTGATGTCGCTGAAGCCTTGTTCGCAGAGCACGGTTTCAAAGATACCTCTCTTCGCACCATAACCAGTAAGGCGGGCGTTAACCTTGCGTCAGTCAATTATCACTTTGGTGATAAGAAAACTTTGGTGAGAGCTGTGCTTGACCGATACCTAGAAGCATTCATGCCAGCGGTTCAGGATGCGTTGATCAATCTCAACCTTAGCGATAGCTATGATATGGCAGACGTATTTGAGTCATTACGTAGCCCGTTACGTAACTTAAATAATGTCAGACCTAACGGGACAAGCCGATTCATGTTGTTGATTGGCCGCGGCTATACCGATGTGCAGGGCCATTTACGCTGGTTTATCACCACGCGTTACTCTGACACGCTGAGCCTGTTTACTGATTCAGTGAAAAAAGCCAACCCTAAACTGACTCAAGAAGAGCTGTTTTGGCGTTTGCACTTTACGCTAGGCACGTGTGTTTTCACCATGGCATCAAGTCAAGCGTTGCTAGAAATTGCTGAAAATGATTACGGAAAAGCGATGGATGCGAAGTCTGTCGTTGATCAACTGATTCCATTCTTAGCGGCAGGCGTTGCTGCAGAATAGAAGTTTAAATTCAAATAATAACAACATTAGACCAATAACGAACAAAAGGATCTGATTATGGGCTCTCTAAGAAGAAAATGGGTCAGCGACCCAGCTTTCAAAATGTTTAAGAAAGTGTTGCCACCACTATCTAGCACCGAAAAGGAAGCAATGGAAGCAGGCAGTGTATGGTGGGACGGAGAGCTGTTCTCAGGCCGACCAGATTTTTCTAAGTTGCACCAGTATCCTAAGCCAACCTTATCGGCAGAAGAACAGTCGTTTATGGATAACGAGCTAGAGACACTGCTAAGCATGTTAGATGATCATAAGATCGTTAAAGAAGATCGTGATTTGCCGCCTGAAGTTTGGCAGTACTTACGTAAAGAGCGATTCTTCTCTTTGATCATTTCAAAAGAGTACGGCGGTCGAGAGTTTTCGTCACTCGCAAACTCGACCATCGTAACGCGCATCGCGACTCGTAGTATCAGTGCAGCGGTGTGTGTCATGGTTCCAAACTCTTTGGGCCCGGGTGAGTTGCTTTCTCACTATGGTACACAAGAGCAAAAAGATTACTGGTTACCGCGCTTAGCTGATGGTACGGATATCCCCTGTTTTGCACTGACTGGCCCAGAAGCGGGTTCTGATGCGGGTGGTATCCCAGATGAAGGTATTGTTTGTTATGGCAAGCACGAAGGCAAAGAGGTGCTGGGTATTCGTCTGAACTGGAATAAACGCTACATTACTCTTGCTCCTGTGGCGACAGTGCTAGGTCTAGCGTTCAAGATGTACGATCCGGATGGTTTAATGGGCGATAAAAAAGAGCTTGGCATCACTTGTGCCCTTATTCCAGCCGACCACAAAGGCGTAGAAATTGGTGAGCGTCATGACCCGTTAGGTCTTGCGTTTATGAATGGCCCCACATTTGGTAAAGACGTCTTTATCCCGATGGACTGGCTGATCGGTGGTCAAGATTACGCAGGTAAAGGCTGGCGTATGTTAGTTGAGTGTCTGTCTGCTGGTCGCGGTATCTCGCTTCCTGCATTGGGCACCGCGGTTGGCCACTTAACTTCACGTACTACAGGTGCATACGCTTATGTGCGTAAGCAGTTTGGTATGTCGATTGGTAAGTTTGAAGGCGTTGCTGAATCACTCGGTCGCATCGGCGGGTTGACTTACTTGCTTGAAGCGAGCCGAACGCTAACCACGACATCTTTAGATCTTAAAGAGAAGCCGGGCATCGTTACAGCAATCGCTAAATACCACATGACGGAAATGGCTCGTACGCTTCTTAACGACTCGATGGATATCCACTCTGGTCGCGCGATTCAAGATGGCCCAATGAACTACTTGGCATCGCCTTACTTGGGTATTCCAGTTGCGATTACTGTTGAAGGGGCGAATATCCTAACTCGTAACCTGATGATCTTTGGTCAAGGTGCGACCCGTTGTCACCCTTATGTACTCAAAGAGATGGAAGCAGCTGCGAATTCGGATGAGAAACAAGGCGCGAAAGAGTTTGATGAGTTGCTGTTCAAGCACATTAAACATGCAATGGGTAATACTTTCGGCGCATTTGGTGCGGCTCTAACTGGCTCTCGTTTCATCAAGGCAGAGATGAGTGGTCCAACTCAGAAATACTACAAAGACATGACTCGTCTAAGTCGTGCACTTGCAGTCAGTGCCGATATCGCGATGGCAACGCTAGGTGGTGATCTGAAACGTAAAGAGATGATTTCTGCTCGTCTAGGTGATGTACTTGCATACCTATACATGGCTTCGGCAGCACTTAAGAAGTACGAAGATGAAGGTCGTCAGCAGCAAGATCTTAATTTTGTTCACTATGCGGTTCAGCACTGTTTGCATAACGGTGCGAAATCTCTTCAAGAAGCGTTTGCCAATTATCCTCATAAAGCGGTTGGTCGCTTATTGAAAGTGATCATCTTCCCACTAGGTAATCACTTTGCTAAGCCAAGTGATGATCTAACGGTGAAACTTGCGGAAGCTCTGATGACTCCGGGGGCACAGCGTGAGCGCTTAACTAACCTATGCTATGTAGGTGCAGATGAGAACGACAGCGTTGGCCTAATGGAGACGGCATTTCTTGCGATGTACGATATCAAGAGCTTAGAGCGTAAGCTGATGCGTGCGGCGAAAGAGGGTAAGGTTGCTCGTAAAGGTTTACTGTCTGACAGGCTGGCGCAAGCACTTGAAGCAGATGTCTTAACGCAAGACGAGGTCGATCAAATTATTGCGGCGGATAAACTTCGTTATAAAGCCGTTCAAGTTGACCACTTCAGCCACGACTTTAAAGACATTCATACCAATGGACGCCCAAAAAAGGGCAAAGCTAAGCTCAATAATGCGGCTTAGCGGACACACAGTAGTAATGACGAAAGGCACCCTCGGGTGTCTTTCTTTTTTGTTGGAGATCGCTATTGAGCGTGAAAGTGCTCCAACCACTTACATTTTGGCGACATTTTTACAGAAATTAGATGCGATCTTTAGAT
>NZ_JATABG010000375.1:0-3304 GCF_036533755.1 Vibrio sp. M260118
CAAGTATCTATGTTTATCCTACCACCTAGGAGAGAGGACAGAAGTTACCCTCGTTGGGTTAAGTTGAAGCCTAAGAAATATGCAATAAATAGAAAAAATGCCAGTCAGCTTAACTGACTGGCATTACAGCCAAGCTGGCCTTTTATTTTGACTGTTTTGGAACCACTTATGGCGCGCACAATCCTGTACACCTACAAAGATGAAGAGAAGCCTCTAACCTTTTCTTACCAGCAACATCGTAATATTCACGAAGCTGTCGCTGAAGCTGAGGGTATCGACATTACTGATTATTTGAAGATGGAACAGCAAATTGAAGCGATTTCTGACACGAAAGCGGTTCGTAACTATCGCGATAACCACTTCAAGAAACTTGGTTTTGGGCGTATTACCCTTCAACAAAAAGAAAACTTAGGCGTTGGTAAAAAAGACAAACCTTAACAAAGACACAAAAAAGGGCTGCAACCGCAGCCCTTTGAGTATCTATTTGGTGTTACTTGATGTTCAAGGACGCCGCACCACGAACGCCGCCTGAATCACCGTGTTTTGCTTTGATGATTTTCGGACACTTAGCCACTGAAAGTAGGTGTTTTGGTACACGCTTTGGCATCTCTTCGTAAATGAGTTCGAAGTTAGAAAGGCCACCACCAAGCGCAACAACATGTGGGTCGTTAGCAGTAAAGATGTTAGCGAAACAGATCGCCAATAGCTCCATAAAGCGCTCTACGTGCTCACATGCTTTCTCTTCACCTGCTTCGTACGCTTTAATGATCTCGATTGCTTTCTTCTCTTCACCGAAGTAATGAGCGTAGATAAGTTCGAAACCGCGACCTGATAAGTAGCTATCTAGACAGCCCTTGTTACCACAACCACAGCCAAGCAAAGGCGCATTTTCACCTAAATGGAACCAAGCGTCGATTGGTAGGCGCATATGACCGAGTTCGCCTGCTACGTGGTTACGACCAGAGAATACTGCACCGTCGTAGATCAAACCGCCACCAAAACCAGTGCCAAGGATCAAGCCCATTACTGAAGGCTCATCTTTTAACTCTTCATCCCACGCTTCAGATAGAGCAAAACAGTTAGCATCGTTTTCGATTTTAACACTACGGCCGATCTTTGCTTCTAAATCTGCGCGCAAAGGTTTACCTTTTGCAGCTGGTACGTTAACAGTTAAAACCGTTGCGTCATCTGCATCTTCCATACCTGGTAAGCCAAGACCAATCTTACCTTCACAACCAAGTTCTTGATCGTATTTACTAACCAAACCCGCAATGGTTTCTACCAATAGCGCGTAATCATCCGTTGGCGTTGGTACTCGCTCAGTCGCAACTCGCTCTAGATTTTCGTTAAATGCACCAAATTCAATCTTGGTGCCACCAACGTCAAAGCCGTAGTACATCTCATCTCTCCCAGAAAAATAACTCAAAAATCGGTTTAATCTGCCTATTATCCATATTGCTACGCCTACAAACTGTGATTTAGCACCAATTTACCCTCTAGATGCGACCAACTGCGCAGCCTGTGTACAACGAGTTGTCATCATTTAGAGGGGTTTCTCGTTTCTGGTCTGGTTAATGAAACGATTCAGAGCGGGTTTGGTTTCATCTGGCTTAATTCGTGTCTTACTATTCATGTAGCTTTCGCGAAAAACCTCAAACCATGCTTGCATCGTTGTCGCTAACGACTCGTGACCAAATGCGTCAAATACTAGGCTTGCTACCTCAGCTGTCGCTAAGTGTTGTTCGTTGTCTGAACGGCGCATCATGTAATTAGAAACCGAATCAGGGCTAATCGACATCACTGGCAGTTGGTCTATATAGGGTGATTTGTTAAACATGCGTCTTGCCTCGCGCCAACTGCCGTCGAGGAATATAAACAGCGGCACTTTGCTACCAAATGTTGTTACGGCGTCACTAGTAACTAGTCTTTTCTTGTCTGCAACATACTCATCGGGGAAGACAACAATTGGCTGATATTTAGGGTTGCTCAGTACAGAAAGCATCTCTTGCGACGGTTCTGTTCGGCTCCATTGATACGCGTACCCATCTTTAACCGTATCGAGAATCAAGCGACCAGTATTACTTGGCTTAAAGACCTCATTCTCCGATAGGATGAGCATCACCGCAATATCACTCTCTACATCGGGCTGGTACTCACACAAGCAGTCTTTTTCTGCCACTTGGCAATATTTGCAGCGCGCAACTTTACTACCGCGTGCAATAAATGGTTTGGTAGAAAGGTCTAAACGGTGTTGATACAAGTGATGAAAGGCGTGGATTCTCATGGTGTATCGTAGATAATGGTCAGGGGTGAGCCAGTTTACTCACCAAAGCGCAAGTTGCAAGGAATACACAATGCAAAACCCCGAAATGATTCGATTGAGTTTCTTCCTATCCGTCTTAGTGTTGTGCGGGATATGGGAATGGCTTACGCCTCGCAAGAAGCTTACTCAAAGCAAGCTCTATCGCTGGTTAAACAACTTAGGATTGATCGCATTTAATTCAATGTGCCTAAGTTTATTGATGCCGATCCTTGCTATTGAAGCTGCGATCTGCGCTGCCAATAATGGTCTGGGCTTATTGAATCAGCTACAACTGCCAATTTATGTTGAATTGTTAATTGCAGTGGTGCTAATGGATTTAGCGATCTATTTGCAACACTTAGTATTTCATCGTCTACCTATCTTATGGCGCTTACACCGTATGCATCATGCCGATCAAGATATCGACGTAACCACCGGAACTCGATTCCATCCTATCGAGATACTCCTTTCAATGTGGATCAAAGTTGGACTGGTGATGGCGCTTGGTATCTCTCCAATTGCAGTGGTGGTGTTTGAGATTATCCTTAACGCGAGCGCGATGTTTAACCACAGCAACGCCTACTTACCACTTAAGCTCGACAATTGGCTGCGCAAAATGATTGTTACCCCGGATATGCACCGCGTTCATCATTCGGTGATCGTTAAAGAGACACACTCTAATTTTGGCTTCTTCCTATCGTTCTGGGATAGAGCATTCGACACCTATCGTGAACAACCAGAACTGGGTCATGATGAAGTAAAAATTGGCATTCCTCTGTTCCAAAGCCCAAGCGAACAACGGCTAGATAAAATGCTGACTCAGCCATTCAGACAAAAATAAAAGGAGCAATATGCTCTAATGCCGTTCACTTAAGGTGAGCGGCATTGTTTTTTCTAGGGTATCGGCTTGGTTTTTTCTTCACTACTCTAGGGAAGGATCTTTCCCGTCTTGGCTCTAATATTAAACTCTCGCTTATTGAGTAAAAGTTCTGAAGTTGCCTA
>NZ_JATABG010000376.1:0-3280 GCF_036533755.1 Vibrio sp. M260118
GTCAACTAACTCTTCAAACGCCCGCTTATTATAAAGATTGGTTAAAGGGTCAAGTCTCACCATGTCTTCTAAACTTTGAGTCCGTTTTGCCACCAAACTTTCTAAGTCATCGACATAATCGAAGTACTTGTGCTTTTCGAATTCAATTTCATGCATCATACTCCGAATATAGGTATCGAACACATAAGAAACATCAAAGTCCATCAGTCTACTAACTATCGTACACAGCCTGTCTGCATTTTGTTTGTCTTCGATATTTTTACAAATAGTCGAAAATATCGTTTCTTTTAAATAGTTAACCGCTGAGATGTAGAGTTGAGGGTCCACACCAATTCGTTTGTGAACTAAACCTATCCGTAAACGGTGTTCCACGTAGTCAAGGTCTATCTCCTTTACAAACAGATCCATCACATACTTTTTTTGAGCCATCATCAATCGTTGCAAAGTACCAGCGTCACCAATTAAAGACTCAACTTCAGGAATTTGGGTTTGGTGATGATAGAAGGTGTCAACCAAGTCATCTAACTCACGACTAATAATTGTTTTCAGACTCCTGATCTCATGCAAGTCAGATTCTGTCAGTCGAAAAAGAGATAGACGCTGCTTCAATGATGTTTCGGATATCTTTTGTTGCTCAACAAGAGACTTGTCTGTGATTTTCATACCCAACTTCCTAGCCACACACTACTTTCATTATCTTTATTCAAAAATTGTAGTAGATGAGCGCTATAAGAAAAGAGAATAAGGAATTTGAAGGTAGAGTAAACACAATGGGTTATGCTCTGGATTCCAGCAGGGCAGCTTTGAACAAGAAGGAACTTAAGAGGTGATACATCCAAATCACAATGTCCACGCATCAAATGTAACATTTCTTAGTCGTTGATTTATATCACAAATTTCCTTCACCTCTAACCATTACAACATTGCATATTGATTTAGATTCACACTTTCGACGAGTTTTATTGGTATACCCAAAAGATCAAAACTAATTAAGACGTTGGTATGGAAAATAAAAAAATACAAAGTATTGAACTCGGCAGAGTGGTAGCTATTTTGGCGATCACAGCCATGCATTGTCAGATCTTCATGAGCTATTGGCATATTGAAGATACACCATGGATTGGATATATCTTTAACCAAACTACGCGCTTCGCGGTGCCGCTGTTTTTCTTGGTTTCAGGGTATCTTATTCAACCTAAGCTTGTTGCAAATCCTATGGCAACGGTGAAACGCTACACCGCTCCACTGTTGAAGATTTTCATTGTCTGGAGCGTGATCTGCCTTGCAATGCCTTTCAACTGGGGAGCGCTTGCAGAGCATGGCTACCTAGCGGAGCGACAAGGCTACTGGGATTATCTTGGGCAAACACCACTAAACACCCTACTCGAAGGTGGATTAGTTCACCTATGGTTTATTCCTGCACTAATCATTGCTGCAATTATTGGTGCGCTATTGCAAAAATTTAAGCAGAGCGAACTGTTTATCCCATTAGGCATTGCATTATATGTTTATGGCATACTCGCAGGCAGCTACCAAGGGCTCACCGAGTTTTGGGCACCGTTCTTTACTCGCAACGGCCCCTTCTTCAGTACACTGCTGTTTGCCGTTGGGTTTACTATCCGTCAGCAATCAATCAAAGCAACCTCCAAACAAGCTTTGAGCTTAGCGCTGGTTGGTATGGCTATTCACTTCGGTGAAGCGTACGTGCTTAATCAATATGACCAACCATTTAATGCCAATGATTTCCTATTTGGCACGGTATTGTGGGGAACAGGCTGCTTTATGTGGCTAATGTCAAAGCCAGAGTTGGGTTCAAACACATGGCTCACAAAACAGGCAAAGTATGTGTTGCCGTTTTACGTGGCTCACTTACCTATGGCTATCGTGATGATGAATATTGCTGGGATATTTGGCCTAGATAACTTTGCCAAAGACATGACTGTCGTATTCGGCACAATAGCGCTGACCTTCCTGCTGATCAAAGGACTAGAGAAAACACCTGCCTACCGCTTGCTGTTTAGATAAACGCAACTTGAAATAATGCAAAAGCGATGGGTCATCCATCGCTTTTTGTTTAACTGAGCTCGTACTTAACCACTACCACATCCTATCAAATGGCAGATAAGCAATGTTGAGCGAAATCAGTACGGCCATCACCAAAAAGGTCAACTTCATACCCGAGATCCGGCCTTTCAATCGATCAGCTAAAATGCCTTTCGCATGCATGATTCGACCAACCACAAATACACTACCGCAGAGATGTACTATCCATAAGCTAGCGCCATTGTACTCTAGCATCGCCATCAAAATTAGCGTGATCGGAATGTAATCGACTGCATTGCCGTGCGCGCTTCTTGCAATCGTTAAAGCATCAACACCGCCATCGGCATACTTCACCTGAGCTTTGCGTCGCTGCTTAATCACCTCTATCGCAAGCCATATCATTAGTGCAGCAAGAATCGCAGCATACAGCGCAGTAACCATCGACTTTCTCCTTGTTGTTCAGGTTTCTAAGACCTGAAATTTATTGGTTATCTATTCAAGATACTACTAATTAAGCACAAAAAATCCCCACTGGATAGCGGGGATGGCAAAGTTGGCTAGATATCAACACTGCTCATAGGCGCAGCACTCATCTTTTAAGAAACCGATAACCGCTTCTAAACACTGATAATCAGAGACACAGTAGAGCGTTCGACCTTCACGGCGCTGACTAATCAGCCCCACAGAAACCAAGCTTGAAATATGGTGTGAAAGTGTCGAACCCGGAATTCCAAGCCGCTCTTGCAATCCGCCCACAGCAATACCTTGATATCCCGCTTTCACGACGCTTTTATATATCGAAAGACGAATTGGATGACCCAGCTCTTTCAACGCTTTGGCAACTTCTTCAAGCTCCATCATAAACTCCACATATGATATATATTTCCAAAATAATCGAAACATTCGCAATGTGCAAGAATTGAAACGTTACAAAACGCAAAGCCAAAACAATCTATGCTTGGCTCACACATATCTCATTGCTATCAGAACGACATTTCTATAACTTGATCAAATAACAAGGATGTAAGCAGAGGTAAATTGTGAAAAAGCTATTGATTGTTAACGTCGGTTCCGCACCTGAGCGTCAGCTTAACAAGTTTGGTGATTTTGAGTTGTGGGCCAAACAAGCCATTGGCTCTACCGAGCTTGAAATCGAGTTTCACGATGGAATTAATCAACCTCTACCTAGCGCTGAAGTGTTAGCGGGTGTGATCATCATGGGTTCATTGTCTATGGT
>NZ_JATABG010000377.1:0-3240 GCF_036533755.1 Vibrio sp. M260118
CCAAATAACCTCTGTAAAAATGGTAGTCGAATGACTACCATTTTTTCATCAATCGTCCGACGAGGTTTGGATGGTAAGCCCAACTGTGGTCAAACATAGCCATCAATTCTGGGTTACCGTATTTAGACAGGCTAATTGCATGGAAGCGATTCTTTTTCTTCTTCAGCTCTTCCACTCTGGCAATCATTTCGTCTGACTGTCTCGGCGCGATAAAATCTGAGATCACCACCAAATCAGCATTCTTATACTTATCACCGTACATCAAGTCGATTGACTTCATGATCACCGGGCCAAGGTCAGTTCCACCATGGAAATTGTAACTGAGGAAATCGCTCGCTTCTCGCAATCCATCTTGCTTAGTCAACTCATAGGTGATCTGCTCAGTCGAAAATAGCATCACATAGCAGTCGCGATCTTCGGCTAAAGCAATTTGCATTAATGCGTAAGCCATCGCTTTAGCGCACTGCTCAGGGAAGCCATTCATAGAGCCGGATGCGTCAACGCAGATGATAAATGGCCCTTTTTCCACATCCACTTGCTTGTTATCCGGTTGCTGAGCACGGATCTTACGCAGAGTTCGCGACTTGCCCTGCATGCGATAGTTCATTAAGCGTTTATCAACCAGATGTTTGTAAAACACCACCTCAAGCTCTGGATAGGCAAGAAACATGGTTTCGTTCGGCAGTAGCTTGTTTAGGTCGTCACTTTCATGAATACCGACGATATCATCGGTCGCTTCGTCAGCCTTCTCCTCGACCATTTGCAGCTCTTCAGCGGGGGCAAGGTTTAAGTCCGGGTCATTCACCTGACTCGCCATACGACCAAGCTGTTCGCTAATCTCTTGCAGTCCTTTATTCTTTTTCAAAAACTCTGCGTGACGCTTCATGATATTTAGATCAGATTTGCTTAACTTGGCCGATGCCATGTCCCACAAACGACCGACGCTGCCTTCATCCCCCTCTTCCGTTACTTTGTCCATGCTTTTCATGGTCTCAATACGTTGATAGAGATCTTTGAGTACCTTTTCTTTATTCGCCTCAAGCTCGGTGACTTGAGCCTGGCGAATCGCATCAGACAGGCTTTGATACCATTGGTCGCAGAAGTAGTGAGGGAACATAGGGTTGTTAAGCCCTTTGTTCTTTTCTAGGAGTCGACGAGCCTGCAAGTAGAACGCAGAGTGCCACTCTAGCTTTTTGATAACTTCAGGAATGTCAGCAAAGAAGCGCGTTTCATCCCAATGAATGACTTCTTGATAGAGCGCTAACTCCTGCTGAAAACGCTCTGTTTCACACACTTTGGTGATGCGTTTTTTAACGCTACCACGCCATTTCAACAGATGATTCTTAACCGAGCTTTTTACACCACGGTTATCTGCCATTACCATCACTTGCGAACGCGCTAAAAGATCATTGACTGCAGTATCGATAATACCTGAATCTGCGATCGCAAGGGCTAAGTTTAATCCGTCGGCTCCTAACATATCGGCTCCTTATGAGAAGAACTGATTTAAGTTCTTAAAGCGGAAAACCGTACGCTCACACTCGGTTTTGGTCGACTCAAGTACTTGCTGCAAATTCTGCAAACTCGCTTCCATCGCTCTTGGCAGCTCTTGATCAATAAAGCCATGTGGTAAGGCGCCATGAAAATTTGATCGTACTTTACGTAGATGATGCTCGGCGTGCTCTAGTTGGGCCATCGCTTGTTCAGACTTAGCCAACCACTCTTGGTAAACAGACTCATCTAAACCTTTATTGGTCACGATAGAAACCAGCACACCACGATTTGCAATGTCTTTAATCACTAAGTTATTGGCTGCATCCACATCAAAGCGAAGGCGACACATGTTGGTATTCTGATTTACATAACCATACACATCGCCCTGACCTTCTTTGATCACGCGCTCGAGTTCATTCTTCGGCACATACACCCAACGACTGTCGCCCTTCTCTGACTCAGAGACCGACATATTGCTTTGCAGCACCACCAATTTCACCAGATCAAAAGCGCTGCCTACTTGGTATGATTTAGCATCAGAAATGTCATAACTATTGATCTGCTTCTTAAGCAAACCTGTTGTTGACTCGAGTGACAGCACGACACTGAACTCTAGTTCGAGTTCCTCTTGCACGTCCGCTAACTCTTCACGGCACAGGGTAATTTGCTGTTCGACCTCTTGTTGATCGAAAGCATGGTTCAGCGCAAACTGCTTAACAACATTACGCACAACATCGCGCGATTCTGGGCTATTCCACAGACAGTCTTGCAGCAAGAGTAAATCAAGAGGATTGATCGAGTCTCGCCCGTTAAAGTACGCACTGGCTTTGAGCAGTTTAACCGCTTTTTTCCAACGACGGTCTGAGACATACATGTCAGTATCGGCAATATCAACACCACTTGCCTCTTTTGCCGCCGCTTCAAGCATACTCTTAAGCTCAAATAGCTTTTCAAACACCTCGTCAGACAGTTCGAGCTTTTCAAGCTCCTGCTGCCATTGATGGTATTCCTCGTCAGTAATCGCTAGCCCTTCTGGAATAGCCGCCTCTTGTGGCGTGCCTACGGTAAGCATGGATTTGAAATTTTGTTTGTTTTGAATTCTGTTGACGAAAACGCGGACTAACATACGGTCATATAGCGCCTCTAGGCCACTATCTTCATCAGGCAGTTCATTCGAAGCCGAAACCAGCAAACGCATTGGCACGCGTTCGATGTCACTGCCGTTTTTGAACGTTTTCTCGTTAACTACAGTCAACAGAGTATTCAGAATCGCCGGGCCAGCTTTCCATATCTCATCTAAAAACACCACCTGTGCGGTTGGCAAATAGCCTTTTGTTAGGCGCAAGTAACGACCGTTATCTTTCAACTCTTGAATACTTAAAGGGCCAAACACCTCTTCAGGTGTAGAAAATCGAGTCATGAGGTATTCAAAATACGACGAGTTGTCGAAGGCCTGAATAAGACGTTTAGCAATTAAGCTTTTGGCGATCCCAGGGGGACCAAGTAGGAAAACACTCTCTCCGGCAAGCGCAGCAAGTAGGCACAATTTAATTGTTTCTTCGCGTTCATAGACCCCATCAGACAAAGCGGCTGCTAAGCGACTAATTCGTTCGGAGAGCAGTGCTTTTTGAGAGTGAGACACTCTATTAGTGCTTATCATGTTCTCGCTCCCCTTGGTTACCCGGATGGTATGTATATATAAATTTATACATATGTTATCACTTTGTTACAAGTGTATTTTTAGGA
>NZ_JATABG010000378.1:0-3228 GCF_036533755.1 Vibrio sp. M260118
TAAAACCAGTGATTGGATCATTATTGCCACCGAAGGAACTACCGTTTCAGATGGCCGTGTCATTAGCGCAAGTTGGATTAATGACATGGCTGAGCTTTATGACAAAGAAGAGTACACCGCTTTAATTTGGCCTGAGCACTATCGTAGTTCTTGGGCAGTATTTGAAGGTAAAAACTGGGGTGAAGTTGAAGAGCTTAAATCAGGCAAATTCAAAGATAAGCTTCGCCTGTTCGCAAAAGTTACACCAAACAAATATCTGCTAGCAGCAAATAAAGACGGTCAGAAACTGTTTTCTTCTATTGAACCAGAACCAGATTACAAGAAAGAAGGACGTTGTTACCTGATGGGCCTAGCTGCGACTGACTCCCCAGCATCGTCAGGTACAACCCGTATGCGTTTTTCACGTGTGCAAGGTGGTGATTACACCGAACTAGAGGTTAGCCAGTTAGAAGAGTTGGACCTCAATAGCTGCTTTTCTCGCAAAGAACGTTTGTTCTCATTGCTAAACGAATTTCTGTTCTCTGGTGATGAACATCCAGAGACACCACCCGAACCAGAGGACACCGATGTGACCGAAGAACAATTGAAAGCCGCATTAAAGCAATTTAAAGGCGAGTTAAAAACCGAGCTTGCTCAAGAATTTAATCTGAAAGCAGGTGGCGGCAACGAAACCCCTGAAACACCAGAACCTGTGATCAATCAAGGCGCAACCGTTGAGCAGTTTTCTACCACTTTGGAAACACAACTAACACCATTGTTGGAAATAGTTGACGGCTTAGAAACTAAGTTCAACCAACTTTCGAGAGAAGTACCAGGTCAAGAGCCTAATGACGCTGGTAACGGTGACGATTACAGCCCCGTTTAAACCGCAGAACTTGGCTAACTGAATTAACTAAATTAGGAGAGATCGCGTAATGTCGCAGATTCTTACTCAATCAGCCCGTGACAACATGGACCATTTCGCGCAGAAGTTAGCGCAGAGTTATGGTGTCACCAATGTGGCTCAATTGTTCAATGTATCACCTCAGTTAGAAACTAAGCTGCGTGCGGCTATCGTCGAATCGGCAGAGTTTCTAAAAATGATCACGGTAACAACCGTTGACCAAATCGAAGGTCAAGTGGTCGATGTTGGCGTTAGCGGTCTGTATACCGGTCGTAAAGCTGATGGTCGTTTCACTAAACAACTTGGTGTTGGCGGTCATAAATACAAGCTAGTTGAAACAGACTCATGTGCTGCAATTACTTGGGCAATGCTTTGTCAGTGGGCTAACCAAGGCGGTCGTGGCAAGTTCATGAAACTGCTGACTGAATTCTCTAACCAGATGTTCGCACTCGATATCATTCGTGTTGGTTGGAATGGTGTGTCTGCTGCTGCAACAACTAACCCAACGACCAACCCACTTGGTCAGGATGTCAACGTAGGTTGGTATCAGTACGTGTTAGAGAAGAAGCCATCACAAATCGTTGATGAAGATGTCTATTTTGATGACGCTGGCGATTACAAAACGCTTGATGCGATGGCATCGGACATCATCAACAACCAGATTCACCCAGCATTCCGCAATGACCCACGCCTAACTGTTTATGTTGGTTCAGGTCTAGTTGGTGCGGCGCAGTACAAAACGTACAGCAAAGCCGACACGCCAACAGAGCAAATCGCTGCACAAAAACTGGATAAGTCTATCGCTGGCCGTCCTGCTTATGTGCCGCCGTTCATTCCAGATAATGCGATGGTTGTGACTATTCCTACCAACCTGCAAGTGCTGACGCAGCATGGTACTACCCAGCGTAAAGCGAAGCATGAAGAAGACCGTAAGCAGTTTGAGAACGCTTACTGGCGTATGGAAGGTTATGCCGTGGGTGTTCTGGAAGCCTTTGCTGCTTATAACCCAGCGAAAGTCCATATCGCGCCTAAACCTGCTGCCTAACGGAAGGTAATCGATAGCTATGAACTTATCCCCAGCAATGCGCCATAAGTTGGCGCATATGAAAGCCGAACAAGAGCCAATGAATGTTGAAGTGGTAAACACCGATAGCCTTCATTTAAAGCTCATCGAGTTCGAAGAAGACCGCAAGTACTTAAAAGGTTTTAACGCCATTGCTGATCGAGTGGAACATAAACGCTCTGTATTGGTGCCTAAGTACAAGCCGTATATCGAAAAATACCTAGAAGATGGTGACGTTTATTCGAACCCTATTTTCAGCGACATGATCGTGTGGTTGTTCGATATTCAAGAACTTGAATTGGCAATCGACTGGTGTTTCAAAGCTATCGATTTGGGCTTGCCTCTTCCTGAGGGCTGGCGTCGAAAAGACTGGGGAACTGTCTGTGCTGATTTTGTTCTGCAGTGGGCAGAGAAAGAGTCTGTAGAAGGTCGCAGTGTAGAACCGTGCTTTAGCCAGGTATTTGAGAAGGTCGAAAAAGAGTGGCGTTTGCATGAAGAGGTTCATGCCAAATGGTTCAAGTTTGCTGGTCTGCACCTTATTCGAAATGAAGAAGGTCACCCACTCGCTTCTTCGGTGGGCTGCGTTGAAACACTGCAAAAAGCTTTAGTGCTGCTTGAGCACGCTGACGACAAAAGCGAAAAAGCCCAGGTGAAAACGCACATTAAAAAAATTAAGAGTCGGATTAACGCCTTACAAGAAGGCAAAAATCTGTAACTCAAAGACTCCTACGCCACCGCGCTCGGCTGGCGAGGTTGCAATAACCGCAAAGGTTCATTGTAAACCGTCGACCCAGTGGCTAGAGCGCACTTTTTCTTAAACAGAGAGCAATAGGAATAGCGATGAGCTTTGGTGGATACGTCGAAGAAAATGCAAATACAGACATCGAGTCCGGTGGCTGGCCTGTGCTGAAAACCAGTGAGTTTCGCCAGATGAGACGTATTCCTTCGCTATTCGATGAAAGCTCAATTATTACTGCACTTCAAGCCGCTAGCTTGTACGTGCAAGGTGAACTGGATGAATTGTTGGTTGATGGTGAAGCACCTGCACTCGATACGCTGAAAGCATCCGTTTATAAGCGTGCAGTGTATGGAACCGCTCATGCTGACTTATTGCCAGAGTTCGCAACTCAAGACCGAAGAGAAGCGGCAGAGAATACAGCCGAAGACGATTTCAAACAGGCTGACCGATTTAGAACTCAAGCAAAACGGGACATTAGTTTGTTGCTTGGTAGAAGTGTCAACAAGGTGGATTTGATCTGATGCAAACCAAATTACAAGCCTT
>NZ_JATABG010000379.1:0-3221 GCF_036533755.1 Vibrio sp. M260118
CGTATGTAAACATCAAGGCTTAACTGGCGAACAAGGTGTAATCTTACCTAAGTCTAACCTTAAGCATTTGTCTCTGAACAAAGACGTGGTAGAAAGCATCAAAAATAACCAATTTCATATCTGGTCTGTATCTACGGTTGATGAAGCAATTCCTATTATTATGGGTAAACCTTTCCGCGGAGAAGACGCAGAAAGTGTTGTTAGCAAAATAGCACAACGTATTGAAAACTATGAAAGACACGAGCATCCACCAGGAATTGTGGAGCGCATCAAAAACTGGTTCGTTTGAACAAAATTTAACACAGTAATTGACTGATCGGAGTTGTTTAGCGTACACCTGTTCACTAACATGCTGCTATCAAAAATCGGAGTAATTGATAATGCAAAACAAACGTGATTCTTATAACCGTGAAGATCTTCTAGCGTCTAGCCAAGGCGAACTATTCGGTCCTGGTTACCCTCAACTGCCTGCGCCTAATATGCTAATGATGGATCGCGTCACCAAAATGTCTGAGACAGAGGGTGATTTCGGTAAGGGTCTGATTCTAGCTGAGCTAGATATTACTCCTGATCTATGGTTTTTTGACTGCCACTTCCCTGGTGACCCAGTAATGCCTGGCTGTCTTGGTCTTGACGCAATGTGGCAGTTAGTTGGCTTCTTCCTAGGCTGGGTTGGCGGTAAAGGCAAAGGTCGTGCCCTAGGTGTTGGTGAGGTGAAGTTTACAGGCCAAATCCTACCTACAGCTAAAAAAGTCACTTACGAAATTCACATGAAGCGCGTTGTTAACCGCAAACTTGTGATGGGCCTTGCTGATGGTCGCGTATTGGTTGATGGTAAAGAGATCTATGTAGCGAAAGATTTGAAAGTTGGCTTGTTCCAAGACACTTCTGCTTTCTAATAATAGAACTAATTTTTAAGCGACTCATTTGAGTCGCTTTTTTTCTTTCAATAAATTTAGTTATAGTGCGTTAAATTATTCATTAAAAGCCCCTTTCGGGGCTAGATCCTGTGTTGTATGGGATTGAGTGTTATTTATAGAGACCAGAGTTTTTGTCTTCCCTGGCGTCGCGCCAACCACCAAGCCAATAAGTCCGAGCATCCATCTGCTGGTATGGACATGCCTCCATCGAGCGGCCATTCAGGCCCGCTTTGTAACCTTGAGATTGAGCTCGTTCTAAGCGGTCACGCTTTTGTCTCTTCATAGTGTCGTCCTCATACATAAAATGTTTCTTAACGTACTATCTATCAATCGACAAAACCAAGATCCTCATTTGATCTGCCTAGCCGATTAATATGAAGCTTTTATGGCTTCACAATTAAGATTCGATCAAACCAACGGCAAATTCAAGATATAAAAAAGCACAGATTCAAAACTGTGAACCTGTGCTCTTGTTTACAATTTAGTCTATTTTCGACGGAACCCAAGCAGTCCAAGTAAGCCTAAAGCGAGGTATCCTAGCGTGCCACCTTGGCGTTCAATTGCAGAAACTTGTGCTACCGGACGAGGGCTGATATCTGAAGAATCTTGACCATTTATTGGTACTAACTTTACAGCAACGATAGTTGCGCCCGAGCTACATTTGGCATTGATAGCTTCACTGTCATATCCTGATGAACAATAATATGCAGTACCGGAAATTACTCCTGCATCATTGATATCAGTGGCATCAAAAACTCGGTATTTATTATTATCAGCAGAAGCATCACTACCATAAGTTAGATCATCTAGATACCAGGCAGTGCTGATTGGCGCTTTATTGTTTCCACTTAAAGGAGCAATGAAAGCTTTTTTGGCTCGTGGTTTACCGCCGCCACTTTCACGGTGAGTTTCATAATCTACTTGCCCAACCACTTCATCATTGCCATTAATAGCACCAGCAAGGGCATTTGCACTAGTAAAAAACATAGAACTAAACTTAGTATTGAACTCTACTGGAGACGGCGATGTGACATCAGGAACATAAAAAATACGATTAGCATAAGCACCATCAGTACTTTGTCTAAACTTCACTGTCCCAATAGCTATGCCACGTTTATTTACTGATGTAAGCAAGGAATTTAGATATTTGTCTTGGTCGCTGTAAGCAGAAAGCAATGTAGGGCTTATGCCTGACAATGAGCTTAAGTCTCCTAATGGGAAAATTGCAGCAACTGGTATTTCTTCACTATTTGCACTATATCCTACGGCATAATAGTCAGACGCATTGACGCGAGCTATATCACGAGCACTACCTTGAGGCATACTACGGCTATCTTCAGAACCCGCAATACTAAACAGGTTTAACGTTGTGCCCTCCCAAATGGCCGCCTGAGATTTATAATCAATTCCAACGTTACTAATGGAGTCGAAAGAAACACTTCCTACAGTTACGTTTTCCGTGTTCAACCTAGTCCATGCTCTAGTTCGTACACCATCAGTAAATTCGTTTGTAGCGGTCGATTCCGAACCGTAAAAAGCTCTTGTTCTTTCACTTGCGCTTACTTGATACGTTCCTACAATTTCTCCAGTAGATGTAATACTGTTGATAATAGTATTGTTACTAGATATTGATACTGGCGTTGTCTCTAAATAAGCCAAGGAGCTTTGAAAGTCACCATTGTCTTCTTTCCCGAAACCGTTTGTGTATTGCCTATCAGCAAAATCTTCACAAATCTCGTCTACATATCCTAAGTATGCGTTACAATAATCTTTGAAACCTGTGTGATCCTTTTCAAGATACTCGAACCCGTTTTCAATGAGAAAAGGAGCTTCATTTCTATAAAGAAAGCCTTCTTGGAAACGTTTTTCTTCGAACGCAATCTTATAATCTGTTTTAGAGCAAGCGGTTGACCAACAATCGTTTACTCCATTTTCCGGTGCTATAGCTGCGCCATATGTCTCACTACTTGATGAAACAACTGGCTGATACCCATATACTTGATATAAAGCCGCATTGGCTGCAAAAGAAGCCGCAATCGTTGCCGCTACTGTTGAAATCTTAAAAATCTTGCTACTCATTAGTTCTTAACTTTCCTGTTGCATTGCTTCGAGCTCTTCCCAGCGTTCGAAGGCAAATTCTAGCTCCTGCTCAGTGGCAGATAACTGATCTAATACGGGTTGCGTTTGCTCTACTGGTTTTGAAAAGAAGTCGGCGTTGTTGACTTGCTCTTGTAAGCTTTCAATCTCGGCTTCTAACTCTTCAAGCTTGGCTGGCAATGCTTCTAACTCTCGCTGCAGTTT
>NZ_JATABG010000380.1:0-3213 GCF_036533755.1 Vibrio sp. M260118
GAATCACAAGCCGCTAATAATGATGAGGAGTCGCAGCCCGATTTGTCAGAAGAAGACCAGAGCTCATCTTCACCAAGCGTTGCTTCTTTACTCGCATCTGAAGCCGAAGCAACGGTAAAAAAAGCGGCGTTAAGAAAGCTATTTTTATCTGGAGAGTTCAGTGAAATTGATGGGTTAAACGACTATGACCACGATTACAAGTCAGTCAAAAGTCTATCTTCAGACGTTGCAGAAAAACTGCGAGATTGGATGGAACAACCAGAACAAGAGCCGACCTCGTTAGAGGAGCAAAATACTCATCCGGCCGACGAGTTGCAGCAATCTGAACAACCTTCACTTGAGGAACAACCCGAGCTATCTACGCTAGCAGATGAACATACGCCAGAAAATGAAAAGTTGCGACAAAATATACCACACAAATAATAGGTACATTTTGACTACATCAATAGCTTAAGGTGTGAGACATTTTGTCTCACACCTTGTTTTTACCTGCAAGTGTCGCCTTTAATTCACTATAACTATCTGTTTTTATTTAACTATATAGTTGGTATAGCAATTGCTAATAACCACCCAAGTGAATATTCCGTTCTCACTGGAACAGAGCAATGCTAAAACAACTATTACAACAATCTCAGTCTGCCAACGGTAAAGCGCGACTACACGCTTTTGAAAATACCGTGGAACTGAAAAACCTTATCCCTCCGACTGTCAGTTATGAAAGCGGTGGAAACACGCTCATCGTTGGCCCCACATCAATCATAGAAAGTGCAGCCCATCAGCTCGAACAGCTAAACAGCGTCACTTTGCTATCGACTGATGGTGAAAAAGGAACAACCGCTCATCTCTACTACGCCAGCTCAGTCCAGGTAAGTGGCTTTTTAGGCACATTTACTGTTATTACTGAAAACAACGGCATAGAAAGTAACCTCGCTGAAGTGGCAATTAATCACGATTGCTTCGATATTGTCCTCGACCTATGTCTAAATAGTTGTATGAGCGAGGAAGTGCCAGTACCGGGCTACTATCCTGTAGGACGTGGCTATCCAAAGCTTGCCGAGGCATTGGAAGAGATCCCAACCTTAATGGGTACTTTCGACAAACCCAAGTTTTTCCGCCTAGATACCGACCTGTGTGCCCATAGCTCTCGTGGCGTGAAAGGTTGTGAACGCTGTGTCGATGCATGCCCTGCGGGTGCGCTGTCGAGTGAAGGCAGCGACAAAACCGGACATCGAATCGAGATCAATCCATACCTGTGTCAGGGTGTGGGGACTTGTGCAACAGCTTGTCCAACAGAAGCTATTCAATATGCGCTACCTTCACCTCAAGATACACAGAAGTTCATCGAGCGTACAATTTCGAATTACAAACAGGCAGGCGGAAAAAATCCTATCGTATTGATTTGTAGCTCACGCCATGAAGAGTACAACGTGATGGCGCTAAAAGTGCTACCAGATAACGTTATCCCAGTCGTAGTTGAAGAGTTGCCATCAGTCGGCATTGACTCTTGGTTTGCAGCCATCACCAACGGTGCGACACAAGTCCTGTTTGCCGCCAGTCGATTTATGCCTGAAACGATTCTCCGCGTGCTTAACAACGAGGTCGCAATCGCCCAAGAGCTACTGGCTCAACTAGGCATCGAAAAAGAGACGATAGACATCCTCTATCTAGAATCACTAAGAGAAGGCCTACCGACCTTATTCGCTGAATCGTTCGACTTGCAGCTAGGCGACCTAGAAGGCAATAAACGACAACGTTTGTTTACATCGTTAGATGCACTTGCACAGTTACGAATCCCAGTCGAAAACGTGATTGAAATGCCTGCCAATGCGCCGTACGGAGCTATCAGCTGCGAAAGTAAAGATTGTACCTTGTGTATGAGCTGTGTAGCTGTTTGTCCGACGCGTGCGCTCCACACAGATGGCACATCGCCCTCGCTTCAATTTGTAGAACAGGACTGCATTCAATGTGGTTTGTGTACTAAAGCATGCCCAGAACAAGTGCTGAGCATGACACCAAGAATGAACTGGGATAAACAACAACGTCAACAAGCGCAGGTAATTCACCAAGAAAAAGCCGCTGAATGTATTCGCTGCCATAAGCCGTTCGCACCTCAGTCAATGATCGACATGTTGCAGAGTAAGTTACGCGGTCACTCTCATTTCGCTGATGAAGCTGCGTTAAATCGAATTGCGATGTGCGAGGACTGTCGAGTCGTGGATATGTTTGAGTCTATGGCTGAAGACCCTACTAAACAACTGAACTACTAAGGTGATGAGAGAGATGGAACATCAACAAACCATTCGAGCGGAAATCTACTTGTTGCTGTCAGCTTTGTATCGTCAGGTGCCAAGCAATGAGCTCATCACTTTTCTTTGTGAGTTAGAAACAGAACAAGCCGAAAGCGCTATGCAAGTCGCTTGGAAACAACTTAAAGATGCAGCTCAAGAGAGTAGTGCCGTTGCACTCGAAGATGAATACCAAGAACTTTTTATTGGCATAGGTCGAGGTGAAGTCGTGCCTTTTGCTTCTTGGCATTTAACTGGGTCGCTCATGGAGAAACCGCTTGCTTCGATTCGCCACGATCTCGAATTGTTAGGTTTGGAGCGTGAAGAACAAGTGAAAGAGCCTGAAGATCATATATCCGCTTTATGCGAAGTCATGTCGTTACTCACAGCTGAAGAAGAAGAGCTACAACAACTGTTCTTCAATAAGCACATTGCGACTTGGTTTTCTCAGTTCGTTGCACAGATTAACCAAGCTGAAGATGCCAGCTTTTATAAAGCTGTAGCAGAACTCACCAATGCATTTATGTCGCTAGAGCAAGTACGTTTTAGCACCAATCTACAAAGCCATAAAAACCGAATAAAAATCGATGTGAAGAACGTTGCTGATTATGAGCAGCCTCAGCACTAAAACGTACATCGAGTTCAATACCTACAAATAAGGGTAAGGAAGCAATAATGAAAGAGAGTAAAGAGCTAAACCAAAGCCGCAGGGATCTTCTGAAAGGCTTAACTACTTCAGCAGTAGCAGGTGCAGTGGTTGCTGGAACAACAAAAGTAGCCAGCGCTTCAGAAGCTAGCGAAGTTAAGCCAGAGCATAAGCAGACTGGCTATCATGAAACCCAGCACATCCGTGACTACTACGACACGCTATAGGAGCTAAACAATGAAATTAGTTAAACGCTCCGATAATGTGAGCAAAGAACAGAAC
>NZ_JATABG010000381.1:0-3193 GCF_036533755.1 Vibrio sp. M260118
ACTTAGTGAAGTCGTATTGGCCCTCAGAGAACTTCTGGCCGAGCTGTCTATTGGCGACTTCTTGCTGAATAAGGTCATCATCTAGGTGCTGAGCATCTGGGACGATCCACTCCATGGGGATTGCATAAAAGCTATTCCAATAGAGATCAAATTGCTCGGCGGTCTCTTCAACTGCTTTACCATACAAGAGCACATCGAAATCGCCGAACTCAACGTGAGACTCAAATGAAAAGTACTCATTGCCGATATTGCGACCACCTACAATGGATACCACACTATCAGCGGTAAATGACTTGTTGTGCATGCGGCGATTTAAACGTTCGAAATCACTCGCCATCCCAAGAACACGTGCACTTCTATATTGATGGGGATTGAATAGGCGGATTTCGATATTCGGATGTGAGTTTAGTGCGGCAAGTTTTTCGTCACCTCGTTCTTGCATATCATCTAATAACAGTCTGACTCGAACACCGCGTTCAGCGGCCTCGTACAGTCGCCATGTTAATAGTTGGCTAGTTTCGTCATTTCTGTAGATGTAGTACTGAAGATCTAATGAGTGCTGCGCAGATTCAACCAAAGCGATACGAGCCAGTAGCGCATCTTCGCCTTTATCTAGCGAAACAAAGCCCGTGAGTGTTTTGTCGGGACGATTTTCTACCTCAAAGTAGCGTGCTAAATGGCTGTCTACTTGGTAGCCCAAGTGGGTGGAGTAGGTTTTTTCAGGGAGAGTATCAGGGTCAACTGTCGCACAGCCGACAAGCACTGTGAAAAGCAGTAGGGTCAAAGTACGCCAAAAATGAGTCAACAAGCTGAATCCTTTATCCAAGAAAAACGGTTAATAGATTGATTATAATATCATTTAACCTCGCTACCACTAATCCAACCAATTTAGTGTGTTGGTTTTCGTTAAGCATTGCTTTATGTTAGATGCATAATTAACTAGGTCAACAGACCCTAAATTAATAAAAACTAAATTATGAATACCGCTTTGCTGGGAATGTTTATTCCAACCTTCTTCTTTGTCTCCATTACCCCGGGGATGTGCATGACACTTGCGCTTACGCTTGGCATGAGTATTGGTTATCGACGCGCATTGTGGATGATGGCTGGTGAGTTAGTGGGTGTTGGCTTAGTTGCTGTCGCCGCCGTTTTAGGTATCGCTGCAGTAATGCTCAACTATCCGTGGCTATTTGTCGCACTTAAGCTGATCGGTGGAGGCTACCTATTCTATCTGGGTGTGCAAATGTGGCGCTCGAAAGGCAAGTTAGCGATCAATCTTGATGAGCAAGCCCCGCAGCCGTCCAGTGATTGGGACCTTGTGGTACAAGGCTTTGTTACAGCGATTGCCAACCCTAAAGGTTGGGCGTTTATGATTTCGCTGCTTCCTCCATTTATCGATCAGAGTGCAGACTTAACACCCCAGCTTATTGTTCTAGTTTCGATCATTTTGTTGTTTGAGTTCATCTGCATGACCTTGTATGCCACAGGAGGTAAAGGACTGAAACGGCTGTTGGGCCAATCACAGAATGTTCGTTTACTCAATCGAATCGCAGGCACACTGATGATGGGTGTCGGTGTTTGGCTGTTGATGAGTTAATTATGAATTTATTAAAGCGGGTTAAGTCACAATTACTTGAAGTGCTAGATTTTCAGTCACGGGTCTGGGTAGTGAGCGTGTATGAAGGGGAGCACAAGGGTGAGTCTTACGTTGTAAATGAAGACAGTTTTTCTGAACCCATGCAGTGGATGAAACGCAAGGGATACTCAAGTGCAATGATTGAGCGTATTGACAACATGCGACGCTCTCAGATTGAAGAGTTTGAACTCGCCAAGGTCAAACATCGCTTGCTGCGAGTGAAATAAAATCAGCCTCCGTGTATGGAGGCTGATTTGTTTTTATGCACTCTGTAGTTGGGGTGAGCGCTTATCTAATGCGCCGCTTAAGCGAGTTAGAACCAGTGCGGCTAGTACAATCACAGCGCCAATCCATGGAGTATCCATCAAGCCCGCTTGTTCAACGATCAGGCCACCTCCCCATGAACCCAGTGCTATACCGACGTTAAAGGCAGCGATGTTTAGGCCAGATGCTACGTCTACCGCGTCTGGCGTGTATTTCTCAGCAAGGTTAACCACGTAGACTTGTAGACCAGGCACGTTACCAAACGC
This sequence comes from Vibrio sp. M260118, assembly GCF_036533755.1. Classification (NCBI taxonomy): domain Bacteria; kingdom Pseudomonadati; phylum Pseudomonadota; class Gammaproteobacteria; order Vibrionales; family Vibrionaceae; genus Vibrio; species Vibrio sp. M260118. Next base: position 2,167 of record NZ_JATABG010000381.1, read on the forward strand.
GAATGCGCCCCAAATAAGAATGGTGAGCACTGCGGCAATTGGGTTGTAGGCGGTAAAGTTAAACATCAATAAAACAAGTGCAAGACCAACGAAGATGACAGTTAGCGCTTTAATTGGCCCCATAGTATCAGCCATTTTGCCGCCCCAGATATTGCCTATCGCGACCGACACACCGTAAACCAGCATGATTAAGCCGATAGCACTTGAGTTGAATCCAGAAATGTCTTCAAGGATAGGTGCTAAGAATGTGAATGCGGTAAATGTGCCGCCATAGCCAAGTGCAGTGATAGCGTAAACAAGCAGTAATCTTGGTTGTGTTAGCACCTTAAGTTGAGCAGAGATCTTAGTCGCTGGTGGCTGTTTTAAATTACTTGGTACAAGTGCTGCACTGCCAATCAGTGCGATTAAACCAAGTAGAGCAACGATTAGGAATGTTGACTGCCAACCGAATGTTTGGCCAATGTAAGTGCCAAGTGGAACACCGGTTACTAACGCGACGGTTAAGCCAGTAAACATGATCGCAATGGCGCTGGCCGCTTTCTGTTTAGAAACTAATCCTGTCGCGATGGTTGAGCCAATAGAGAAAAATACCCCATGAGCAAGGCCGGTTAAAATTCGGGCCATTACCAACGTGTTGTAACCCGGCGCTTGCCATGCGAGTAAATTGCCTAGTACAAACAGGCACATTACCGCTAGCAGTACTTTTTTGCGCGGCCAGTTACCAGTAAGGGCGGTAAGTACAGGAGCCCCAACAGCGACGCCTAAAGCGTATAGGCTCACTAGCAGTCCTGCAGATGGAAGCGAAACAGATAGATCAGCAGCCATGGTCGGGATCAACCCAACGATGACGAACTCGGTAGTGCCGATAGCAAAGGCACTCAGTGTTAATGCGAATAGAGCGATTGGCATTGTAGTTCTCATAGATTGTGTCAAACAAGGTGAGCATTATTGAAGAAACTTTATTTGCGAAAAATAGTGCTTTTATCAAATTACTTTTGCTATAAATGAAGGTAATAGAGTTTGTAGG
>NZ_JATABG010000382.1:0-3159 GCF_036533755.1 Vibrio sp. M260118
GTCTCTTTACGTTCCATCATGGCCCGATTTCAGTTAAAGTCGACATCAAACTAAAACTATCGCTTTACAACGTACTATTTAACGTTATTATCCTTCCGCAAACGTTTGCCTTACTATTTGTGTGTGTTTTTAGAGGGTTTTATGCTGTCCGATATCGAGATCTGCCGTACGACATCACTGCTGCCTATATCTGAGGTTGCTCAACAAGCTGGTTTACTAGAATCAGACTTCCACAGCCAAGGAAAATACAAGGCCAAAATTTCCCTTGATAGCCTGAAGCGCCTGTCAAACCGCGATAGCGGAAAGTTGGTTCTTGTCACCGCCATTACCCCCACGCCACTTGGCGAAGGTAAAACGGTCACAACCATTGGCCTAGCTCAGGGCATTGCCAAATTAAATCACTCAGTGATGGCGTGTATTCGCCAGCCCTCTATGGGCCCCGTTTTTGGCGTGAAAGGCGGTGCAGCGGGCGGTGGTTACTCGCAAGTCGCCCCGATGGAAGAGCTAAACCTGCACCTTACTGGTGATATCCATGCCGTGACTGCGGCGCACAATTTGGCTGCGGCCGCAATTGACGCGCGCATCTATCACGAGCAACGCCAAGGCTATAAAGACTTTGAGCAACGCACGGGGATGAAAGCGCTCAAGATCGATCCAAAACGCGTCGTTTGGAAGCGCGTGATGGACCACAATGATCGTGCTCTACGCATGGTCACCGTAGGTCGCAACGAACCTAACAAAACCATTAACGGTTTTGAGCGTGAAGATGGCTTCGATATTTCCGCTGCATCTGAGCTAATGGCTATCCTTGCCCTAGCCTCTGATCTAAAAGATCTTCGTGCTCGCATTGGCCGTATTGTTGTCGCTTACGATATTGATGGTAACCCGATTACAACAGAAGATTTGCAAGTCGCCGGTGCGATGGCAGTAAGCATGAAAGAGGCGATCGAGCCAACGCTCATGCAAACGCTTGAGGGCGTACCAACGTTAATCCACGCTGGTCCATTCGCCAACATCGCCCACGGCAACTCTTCGATTATCGCCGATAACATTGCGACTAAACTATGTGAATTCACAGTCACTGAAGGTGGATTCGGTTCAGATATGGGCTTTGAAAAAGCGTGCAACATCAAAGCGCAAATGTCGCAGAAATCGCCAGATTGTGCTGTTATCGTAGCAACACTTCGCGGCCTTAAGGCCAATTCTGGCCTTTATGACTTAAAGCCTGGCCAACCTATACCTGACTCCCTATTGAATGACGACCACGACGCGCTTATTGCTGGTTTCGAAAACCTAAAATGGCATATCAACAACGTCAACAAATATGGCATACCCGCCGTCATCGCGATTAACCGCTTCCCACAAGATAGCGATGAAGAGTTACAAGCACTGAAAGGGATGGTCGAGTCACTGCCCAACGAGGTTGAAGTCGCGATCAGTGAAGGTTTTGCCAAAGGTAGCGAAGGAACCTTAGAGCTAGCGCAAAAAGTGATCCGCCAATGTGAGAAGCAAGCAGAGTTTACGCCCCTGTACAAGTTTAGCCAAACCACAGAAGAGAAACTGATGGCCGTGGCTGAAGTTGGCTACGGAGCGGCAGGCGTAACACTGAGTTATCAAGCTCGTAAGCAGCTTGATGAACTCAAAGCTCACGGGTTCGATGACCTAGCAGTTTGTCTGGCAAAATCTCCACTATCTATTTCAACAAACGGCAGCATTAAAGGTGCTCCGTCAGGTTTTGACGTGCCTATCCGTGAACTTCGTTTATGTGCGGGAGCAGGCTTTATCTACGCGCTTTGCGGCAACGTAATGACAATGCCAGGGCTACCAGAGAAGCCAGCCTTTATGAACCTAGATCTCGATGATGACGGCAACATCATTGGCTTAAGCTAATTCTCACTGAATTCATACAGGTAACACGAGGCTAAGTATTTCAAACTTGGCCTCTTTTTTATCCTCAATTCTGCTCTCTCCATGCAGTCAAGCGCGATATCATGTACCATTGTTACATTACTCTCTTTAATTGGATGTACTCATGGAAGCAGAGCTACTGGAAATCAAAAATTTCCTTTCCCAACACCCTCCGTTTGATGAACTGGAGGATGACGTCCTCAACTACGTGACCAAACATGTCGAGATCTCCTATTATCGTCAAGATACGCCTATCATCCATTTTGGTGACGAAATCCACGACCTCTACATGGTGCGAAGTGGCGTGGTCGAAGTGTATCGACGAAAAGGTGAGCTGTATAACCGACTTGATGAAGGCTCGCTATTTGGTCAGATGGGGCTGCTGACCAATAACAAAGTTCGTTTCCCAGCTAAAGCCACCAAAGACAGTCTACTTTACTGTATTCCTGAAGCTATCTTCCAAGAACTGTACGATAACCATGAAACCTTTGCCGATTTCGTTGAGGTGGAGGATACAGCACGTTTACGTCAAACCGTTTCAAACAGCAGTGAACAAAACGACTTAACCACGTCTAAAGTTAGAACTTTACTTACCAGTGAAGCGTCGACGATTCCAAAGTCTGAGTCCATCCAAAATGCGGCCATCAAAATGGCTGAAGAGAATGTCTCTTCGCTACTGATTATCGACCCTGACATTGCCTTAGATGACGAGGAAGACCAAAACCCACTGGTTGGTATCATCACCGACCGAGACCTGTGTACTCGTGTATTAGCAGAAGGGTTAGACCCGAGCGACGAAGTCTCTACTGTAATGACAACCGAAGTGATTTCACTCGATCATAATGCTTACGTGTATGAAGCCATGCTGACCATGCTGCGCTACAATGTTCATCACCTGCCTGTTCTCAAAGACAAAAAACCGATTGGCATTATCGAAGCGACTGATATCGTTCGCTATGAGTCTCAAAACTCGCTCTTGCTCGTGAGTACCATTTTCCAGCAGCAGTCGATTGAAGAGCTTGCCGCCCTCTCGGAACAAGTGAAGCAAAGTTTTGTCCGTCTAGTTAATGAGGACGCCAACTCGCATATGGTGGGTAGCGCAATGTCGGTCATTGGCCGAAGCTTTAAACAACGTATTATCGAACTGGCAGAAGAAGAACTGGGTGAGCCACCAATTCCATACTGTTTTGTTGCTCTTGGCTCTATGGGGCGAGATGAACAACTTCTGGTGACAGACCAAGACAACGCCAT
>NZ_JATABG010000383.1:0-3153 GCF_036533755.1 Vibrio sp. M260118
AAGTTGATGTCGAACACGGGTCTTGGTCGTAAAGTTATTTTCGAACAGGCGGCGAAGAAAACCAGAGAGAAAACTCGTGGCAACTACCCAGCTGCAGACGCTATTTTAGAAGTTATTCGTTATGGGCTTGAGAAAGGCTTTGAAAAAGGTCAGAAAAAAGAAGCCGAACGCTTTGGTGAGTTGGTGATGACCTCAGAGTCAAAAGCTCTACGTTCAATCTTCTTTGCAACAACCGAAATGAAAAAAGAGCATGGCAGTGATGCCCAGCCAAAAGCGATTGAGCGAGCTGCGGTACTTGGCGGCGGCTTAATGGGGGCAGGGATCAGTCATGTTAGTGTGGCAAAAGCCAAAGTCCCTGTGCGTATAAAAGACGTGTCAAATGATGGCGTGCTTAATGCGCTGAAGTACAACTATAAGCTGTTTGATAAGCAGAGAAAGCGTCGCATCATTTCCAAAGCTCAGCTACAAAGCAAAATGTTGCAGTTATCTGGTGGTACAGATTTCACCAACTTCAAGCATACTGATATTGTTGTTGAAGCAGTGTTCGAAGATCTGAATCTAAAACAGCAGATGGTGGCGGATATTGAGGCGAATGGTAAAGAGAGCACTATTTTCGCCACCAATACCTCTTCACTGCCAATTCATCAAATTGCCGAGAAAGCGCAGCGTCCAGAGAACGTGGTGGGTTTGCACTACTTCAGCCCAGTAGAGAAGATGCCTTTAGTTGAGGTTATTCCTCATGAAACCACATCAGATGAAACCATCTCTACGGTTGTTGATTTTGCTCGTAAGCAAGGCAAGACCCCTATCGTAGTCAAAGATTGTGCCGGCTTCTACGTTAACCGTATCCTCGCGCCCTATATGAACGAGGCCGCAAACGTACTGTTAGCTGGTGAACCAATCGAGCAATTGGATAGCGCATTACTTAACTTTGGGTTCCCAGTTGGTCCAATCACCCTGCTTGATGAAGTCGGTGTGGATATTGGCGCTAAGATCATGCCGATATTGGTTAACGAACTTGGTGATCGCTTCCAAGGCCCGGATGTGTTCGATAAGCTACTTAACGACAATCGTAAAGGACGTAAGAGCGGTAAAGGCTTCTATACCTACAAAGGTAAAAAGAAAGAGGTCGATAAATCGGTATATAAACTGCTCGGTTTAAATCCTGAGTCTAAACTGAGTGAAAAAGAGATAGCAATGCGTTGTGCGTTACCTATGCTTAATGAAGCGGTACGCTGTTTAGACGAAGGCATCATCCGTAGTCCGAGAGATGGTGACATTGGTGCGATATTTGGTATTGGTTTCCCTCCATTCTTGGGTGGTCCATTCCGCTACATGGATCAGATCGGTATTGCTAAGTTAGTTGAAATCATGAACGAACATGCGCAGAAATACGGAGACCGCTTTGCTCCTTGTGATGGTCTGCTCACTAGAGCGGGCATTGACGCCAAGTTCTACGACTAAAACTGAAGCATCACGAAGGCGAACCAAGGGGTTCGCCTTTTTTGTTTGTGAGAGTTATTATCATTAGGTTAATGTATTTTAAAAACAAGAAGCTAAAAAGGAAGTCTCATGGATGCTCTAGATTTATTGTTAAATCGTCGCTCAATAGCAAAATTGTCAGAGCCCGCTCCCGAAGGGAAAGCCCTTGAAACCATTATTCGTGCAGGACTACGCGCGCCAGACCATGCAGGATTAACACCTTGGCGATTTGTTATTGCGCAAGGTGAAGGCTTAAACAAGCTGTCAGACATCTTAGTTAAAGCAGCCCAAGCTGAGAATAGTGAGCAGGCCGTGGTAGATAAGGTTAAAAACGCACCATTTCGCGCACCGATGGTGATTACGGTGATTGCTAAGGTGACAGAGCATGAAAAGGTGCCAGCGTTTGAACAATACTTATCGGCTGGGTGTGCGGCTCATGCGATGCAAATGGCGGCGGTTGCTCAAGGGTTTCAAGGCTTTTGGCGTTCAGGAAAGTGGATGTTCCACCGAGAGGTACATCAAGCGTTCGGATTGCAAGGGGACGATGAAATTGTCGGTTTCCTCTATTTAGGTACCTCAGGTTGTACACCGATGCGAGTTCCAGAGCGAGAGTTAAGTAAGTTTGTCGAGTATCTATAAAACCACCAGAGACTTATTCTGATTGGTAAAATACCGACTGAAACAGACGAAAAAAGCTTGGTCAAAACCAAGCTTTTTATGTGTCTATGGTGCGTTTAATGAAGGTGATAAGCGATCACAAAGTCGATAAACAGTCTTACCTTCTCAGGTAGATGATCTTTGTGGTTGTACAACATGTAAATATCACGTGGGTTTGCGCTCCAGTCTTCAAGCACGCGTACTAAACTGCCATCTTCTATGTATTCTCTCAGCATCACATCCGGCATTAAGGTGATTCCCAAACCTGCTGAGCAAGCACTGCGTACTACGTTTAGCGTATTGGACTGAAAGCGGCCTTTATCGTTGTTGATAATGGTCTCACCATTTTGGTTGGAGAGTTGCCACTTGAGAAGTGGTGCTCCTTTCAGTAGCGAGTGATGGTGGAGATCTTCAGCATGCTTTGGCACAGGTGCTTGTTTTAGATACTCTGGACTTGCGACTAAGATGTCGGCAACCGCACCGATTTTACGTGCAATCAGGCTCGAATCGCGCTGGGGACCGACACGAAAAATAACATCCCACTCTGTAGGATCAAGCTGGTCTGCATGATTACTGGTGGTAAGCTCAATGTTGATGTCAGGGTAGTTGGCCATAAAAGCGTTAAACATTGGCATCATCATGCGTTTTGTTAGGTTCGATGGTGCGGTGATTCGAATTTTACCCGCAGCGCCACGGCACTCGTCAGTCAACTCTTCAGCCGCTGAAGCAAGGCGACTAAGCAGAGGAGAGCATTCACTGTAAAAACGCTCTCCCGCTTCTGTAAGAGAGAGTTTACGCGCATGACGATTAAGAAGACGCAAATTTAACGAGTCTTCAAGGGCCTGAATACGTCGCGTGATAGTAGCAACAGGAATCATTGTTTTTCTGGAAGTTGCAGTATAACTCCCATTTTCAACGACAAGCCTAAATAGGTTTAGATCATCTAATTTCATTGTATCAGACACACTTTTTTGCGATTTTTAGTAATTTATCTTCATATCAAATGTCAAAGTT
>NZ_JATABG010000384.1:0-3149 GCF_036533755.1 Vibrio sp. M260118
CTGCAAGAGTGGCAACTTCATATCCATTTGAAGTGCTTGGCTTGGTCATATCGCTGTCAGCCGTGCCTACAAATGACATTAGCGCCGCAGTTATTGCACAAATTGACAGGACTACCTTAAACTTCACATTCATATCAACCTCTTCGATTGTTTTTGTTATCGAATAATAAGAACGGGCAAAGCGAATAAAACTTCCCATTTTGTTTACCATTTTCTTGGCGATATCGATCAGTTTGAGGTTTTTTAAGTTACGGTTGTTGGAAACCTCAAGCGTTGGAAAGTATTAGAAGAGTTCAATGGCTCACCTTGTTATTCGCTATCAAGATGTCGAGTGGGCTGCGAGTTCCTGCAAAGTGCTGGCCTAGAATATGAGTATAAATTTGTGTGGTTGACACATCACTGTGACCTAACAGCTCCTGAACAGTTCGAATGTCTTGCCCTGATTTTAGAAGCTCGGTGGCAAAGCTATGGCGAAATGTGTGACAAGTGATCTTTTTGTGGTGTAGCCCGCAAGCTTGTGCCGCTCTTTTAATTGCTTTTCGAGGAGCCGAGTCATGCACATGGTGACGACAGAGTTGACCAGTTATAGGGTGCGGGCTTATGGAAGGAGAAGGAAAAAGATACATCCAAGCACTTTGCCGATAAGCGTTTGGGTATTTTCGATTGAGTGCAAAAGGAAGTGATGGACCGATACCGTGTTTGTTATCGGCAAGCTGAATTTCTTTAGCAGCTTCAATTGCTTCCTTTATAGGGTCAATTAGTGCAGGGCTTAATAGGGTTGTTCGGTCTTTGTTGCCTTTGCCGTTGTGAACTATGATGCACTGATTATTGAAATCTATGCTCTGGACACGTAATCGCATGCATTCGTTTATGCGTAACCCCGAACTATAGAGTAAAGAGAAGATGAGCTTGTATTGGCCTTCAAGTTGTTCAAGAAGTAAGTGTACTTCCTGCGACGACAGAACTGTTGGTAGCTTTCTTCGGTTCTTAGCTAACGTAAAACCTAGGTTTCCAAGTGGGATCTTCAACTGCTGATTGTATAAATAGGATAGGGCGTTGAGGGCAACCTTTTGGGTGTTAATTGCTACGTGCTGTTCATTGGCCAAAAAGGATAAGAACTCAGTCACTTCACTCGGGCCCATCTCATTTGGATGACGCATTTTATGATGCCTTATAAAATATGCGATCCAGTAGAGATAAGCCTTCTCGGTTTTCATGCTATACCCTCTTTGACGAATACTACGCCTGATCTCTTCTAGAAATTTGCTAGCCATGCTGTTTATTCGAATAGTGTATTTATATACAGCTTATTGGATGTTAGCCTAGCAATAGGATGAAATAAGTATGATCTTAACTGAGAAATAAGCTCGATTTGTCGTATGAAATTAGGAAAATAGGTCTATCTTTCAAAGAGATACCGTAATATGTATTTAAGATAACGCGCCTAGCAAAATCAACTTTTTAAGAAGGCTTGTTTTTGTAGGTCAATTTCATGTCGCAATATATTGAAAATTAGTGCTAAAACATGATGTTGCTGGCGGTTTGGTCGTTTTTCTTTGAATGGAAAAAACAGTCGGCAGACTATTAAAAATGTTATACCCCAGAGCGATCGTAGTCCCTTAAGGTTAAAAATGAAGCATAAGCAGCTATATAAAAAATTAATAGAAGATGAACTGAATTTCATTCCTAATGGTGTTATTCAATTGAAATCTATATATGACCTAGTGCAGAAAAAGTATCCTGAGCTTTGCGATGATACCTGCATCTGTAGAGATATTTGCTCTCAAGGGACAAAAGAAGCAGAGTGGAAGCACCGAGTTAGAACGGTACTCTATCAACTCAAAAAGAAAGGGATCATCAAAAACGCCGAAGAAAGAGGCTTTTGGGTGTTCGGTGAGTTAAAGGTTGTTACGCCTATTGCATTTGATATCCCTAACGGTGAAATGGAGCCAGAAAGGCGAGAGAGCGTAACGTATAGAGTTTTAAGAGATACGGCATTGGCACGTAAACTAAAGTTAATGTATGAAAATAAGTGCCAAATTTGTCGCAATACTATTAACTTGAAATCGGGTGCCACGTACTCTGAAGCCCATCATATTAAGCCTTTAGGTCGAGAGCATAATGGTCCTGACGTAGCAGAAAATATCGTCGTTCTTTGTCCAAATCATCATGTGATGTGCGACTATGGGGCTATCGCTCTTAACCTTTCTGAGCTTTATGTATGCTCAGGGCATGAAATCTCGGAAGAATACATTGAGTACCACAACATGACTATCCATCAAAATGGGGTATAACAAAGCATTCAAGAGTGATTCACCATGCTTGGCATTTTTGGTTTGAGTTAAGTTCAGTGAATACGGTGCTAAAGTTGAGTTCAGTGGTCGCATGGCTCACACCTTAATGCGGCGTTAGGTGCTTAGAGGGTATGATGAAATCAAAACAAGCATTGAAGGATGCGTGGCTATCATACGATATGATGGTTGCTGCGAAGGAGAGTGATGTACTTCGAGTTCATTGGATATCAACTATCTGCCTTCTCCGAGCTATTGGGCATGTTCTCGACAAAGTAGATGCGGAAATATCTCCGATTCACAAATACGAAATTACAAAATGGTGGGGAATTATAAAACGAGACAAACCCGCTATCTTTTGGGAATTTATTAATGAATCTAGGAATCTTGTAGTTAAGGAGTATGACGTAAATTTCATTACGTATGAATGCGAATTAATTAGCATGGGTTTGGACGGTTCAACAGAAGTGGCTGAGAATCCGGTTCATATTATGAAAAGTGGCGAAGAACTTTTTAGTATCGTTGCTGATGCTCTGCTCTGGTGGGAAGTGCAAATAAAAGAACTGGAAAACTCGATCCGACAACGCACCTAACAAACTGCTCAAGGTGGACTGCCAACGCTCGGCAGTTTTGCTTCTAGTTTGATACAGTGTTTACGGTGGTTTGATCAAGCACTGTGGCTATGCGTTGTCAGCCACTTAGCAAGGGCGTTATATGCTTTCGTCTGTAGAAGGAATAGAACTTATGTCACTTTATGAGAAACGAAATAGCAATTCGCAGCAGGAAGACGCAATGTTAGTTGCTTCGGATTCTTGGTTTTCAGTTAAATTTGCCCAAGAAGCAGCAAAGTCTTGGAAG
>NZ_JATABG010000385.1:0-3147 GCF_036533755.1 Vibrio sp. M260118
GGTAAAGGATTGCGCAAACGGTTTGCACTCAGAAGAGTAAGTGGTTGTTTTGAAGAGAAAATATTTTAAAACTTTAGGGAAAGTAGTTACTTAGATATGCAACTTAACCGAACTGTATCACAAAAAAATTGAAAATATCAGTCTTGCGAGAATTTATTCGCGACCTATAATGCTGAAAACCGGAGCGTCTGCCAACGCTCCGGTTTTTTTGTGTCCGAAACTCAGTAAAGCGTCTGCCAACGCTTACCGAAAACGCACGACACGTAAATTTGCTTACAGGAAAATTTATCATGCGTATCGAACAAGAACTTAAGTTAGGCTTTAAAGATGTACTATTTCGCCCGAAGCGTTCTACTCTAAAAAGTCGTTCTCAAGTTGAATTAACCCGCGAGTTTACATTCAAGCATAGTGGTCGTCAATGGTCTGGCACACCAGTAATTGCAGCAAATATGGACTCAGTTGGTAGCTTTGCAATGGCGCAAGCATTGGCTGAGCACGGCGTTATGACAGCCGTACACAAGCACTACACAGTCGAGCAGTGGGCCGACTTCGTAAAATCAGCAGACATAACAACGCTTAACAATGTGTTTGTCTCTACCGGTACTTCAGACGCTGATTTCCAGAAAACCAAAGACATCATGGCGCTTAGCGATGAGCTAATCTTCATCTGTATTGATATCGCTAATGGCTATTCAGAGCATTTGGTTGAGTACGTAGAGTGCGTTCGCGCAGCATTCCCAGACAAAGTTATCTCTGCAGGTAACGTTGTAACAGGTGACATGTGTGAGGAGCTTATCCTAGCAGGTGCCGACATCGTGAAAGTGGGTATTGGCCCAGGCTCTGTATGTACTACACGCGTTAAAACGGGTGTTGGTTACCCACAACTTTCAGCAATCATCGAATGTGGTGACGCAGCACACGGCCTTGGTGGCATGATCATCGGTGATGGTGGTTGTTCATGTGCAGGTGATGTAGCGAAAGCCTTCGGTGGCGGCGCAGACTTTGTAATGCTAGGCGGTATGCTAGCAGGCCATGAAGAGTCAGGCGGTGAAGTTATCGAGCAAGATGGTAAAACCTTCATGAAGTTCTACGGCATGTCTTCTCAGTCGGCAATGGACAAGCACTCAGGTGGTGTGGCTAAGTACCGCGCAGCTGAAGGAAAAACCGTACTATTGCCATACCGCGGCTCAGTTCATGGCACTATCTCAGACATCCTTGGCGGTGTACGTTCAACTTGTACCTACGTAGGCGCAGCAAAGCTTAAAGAGCTAACTAAGCGTACAACTTTCATCCGCGTACAAGAGCAAGAGAACAACGTGTTTGGTAAAGAGTAATCGTCAGATTAACTTTGTTCTGAACTAATAAGACAAGAGCCGCATTTTGCGGCTCTTGTTATTGATGACTGGATACTTGCGAAAGTAACCATCATTTCACTCCAGTCGTGATCTTTCATCCACGATTTGATATCGCTCAACTATCAACCAATGTTGCTATGAAATAAGTCACATTAAAGTGGTGAATTTTAATGCATGCTAGTCCTATCTTCATTGAAAATTGAAGTTGGTCTTTATGCATAGAGCGATCCGCAAAATGACATGGAAGCTGAGTAGGCGGTGAACCCGCCACTCTGTAGCTTATTACGTTCCGTCACTCATTTTGCAAGGAGGCTCTATGCCTATTAATAAGATTCGAAATATCGCATTTGTTGGTCAAACGGGTACTGGCAAAACCACTCTGATCGAAAAGCTTCTCCATTCCTGTCAAGCAACTAGAACCCTAGGAAGGGTTGAGAAAGGCGATACCATTACCGACTTCGATGCCCAGTCGATTCAGTATCAACACAGTATTGAAGCCACTCCTGTCGCTATGTGCTATGAAAAACATCGCCTGAATATTATCGATACTCCGGGACAAAACGAGCTTCTCGGCCGGGCATTAAGTGTCTTTCCCGCAGTAGAAACCTCGGCCCTTATTATTGACCCTCAGCAACCAATCACTCAAACCTCACAACGTTTATTTGCTTTTGCTCAAGAGCAGAAAAAGTGCCAGATGATCATCATCAATAAGCTAGATATTGGGGTGGATAAATTGAGTCAAGTACTCGATGACATTGCAGAGAAGTTTGGTGGTTACTGCTTACCAATTAACTTGCCGACGAGAGATGGAAAGTCGGTTGTCGATTGTTTCTTTGAGCCAGATACTAGCGCGGATACGCTAATTGCAGATGTTGATGCTGCTCATGAAACTTTGATAGATCAGGTAATTGAGGTGGATGAAGAGTTAATGGCGCTTTATTTGGAGCAAGGCTCAGAGCTTACGCCGCAGCAGCTGCATGATCCGTTTGAAGAAGCGCTAAGAACCGGGCACATCATTCCTGTCTGTTTTGTATCGGCCGAGACTGGAGCTGGGGTAGAAATGTTACTAAAAACGCTGTCTGAAATAATGCCGATGCCAAATGAAGGTAATCCGCCTCTGCTTGAGAAAAACGGTCACAAAATCAAAGTGAACTGTGAAACTTTGGAGCATACCGTCGCGCACGTTTATAAGGTCAGTGTCGACCCATATATGGGTAAACTAGCTTATGTGCGAGTGTTCCAAGGCGAGATCAATGCGGGTAGCCAACTGTATGTAGGCGAGAGTAATAAAGCATTTAAAGTAGGGCACCTATATCAACTGCAAGGTAAAGAGCGTAGCGAAATCCATCAGGCTTTAGCTGGTGATTTCTGTGTGCTAGCGAAAGTGGATGAATTGGAGTTTGATTCGATTCTGCATGACTCCCACGACGAAGATGGTGTTGAACTGAAAACACTTAATTTCCCGCAGCCAATGTATTCGCTGTGCTTAAAACCAATTAAACGTGGCGATGAGCAAAAACTCAGTGATGTGCTTAATAAAATTGCTAGTGAAGATCCTTCGTTGCGAATTGAGCATAGAGCGCGAACCAACGAAACCATTATTAGCGGTCAAGGAGAGTTTCACCTTAAAGTGACGTTAGAGAAGATGGCGTCGGTCTACAAACTTGAAGTAGAAACCAGTCAACCGAGTGTGGAATATTTTGAAACTATTACTAAACCCGCTGACGCTCAGTATCGCCACAAGAAACAAAGTGGAGGAGCAGGTCAGTTCGGTGAGGTTCATTTGAAAGTG
>NZ_JATABG010000386.1:0-3121 GCF_036533755.1 Vibrio sp. M260118
GCATTCCGCTAAAGTGATTCTGAACAGTGTTGATTTTGCCGAAATCGAAGCCCTGCAGAGAAGTGGAGATTGGCAAGCGAATGCGGATATCTTGTGTCAGGCCGCTCAATCGATTGAACGTGCTGGAGCGGATTTTATCTTAATCGCGACCAATACAATGCACAAAGTCGCCGATCAGGTTGAAGAAGCCGTATCGATTCCTTTACTGCACATTGCCGATGCAACTGGTCATGAACTTAAGCGGCAGGGAATTAGTAAAGTCGGCTTACTAGGAACCGCGTTTACCATGGAACAAGAGTTTTATAAGCAAAGACTTGCTGACAAATTTGGCATTGACGTGGTGGTGCCAAATGGAGTGCAACGTAAACTCGTCCATGACATCATCTACAACGAACTTTGTCTAGGTCAGATTAACCGTCGCTCAAAAGATGACTACCTAACAATTATCGATGATCTTGCTGAAAAAGGGGTAGAAGGCGTCATTCTTGGCTGTACTGAAATCGGATTATTGGTTCAACAAGACGATACTCGCACCCCTCTGTTTGATACCGTTGGTATCCACGTTCAAGCAGCGGTTAAAGAGGCGTTAAGTTAGGCCACAACAAGCGTATTCTAGTGAGTGACCCCGCTAGCACATAGCTTATAGACACGATATGTAGCAAAACCTTCTCTATAACGGAGAAGGTTTTTTTGTTAATTAGCTAATCTCGATATCGAAGAAAGGGTAGTTAAAACTGTGACGAAATCAGTTCGATGAGCTCCACTTCAGTTTCTGGCATTTTTTCAAGTTCTACGGTACATGATGCACCGCCTTTAAGCATGTATGCGCTAGTTGTGCAGTGATCATGATGAAACCACTTACCGTCAATACAAACATCGGTATAGCAGCGTGGGTCTGGTTTCAGTTCCATATCAGCCTTCCTTGTCTAATAATTGTTAACACAATATCAACATAACTATCTATTGCTGAATCGAAAATGATCTAGGTCAATCTGAATCAAGGAATAGGCAACCCGTGTATGGTTCTGTGTTGAAGGACGAAAAAAGGGGAGTCGAACTCCCCAAAAGTGTAGTGGACTAAATGTTAAGTTTAAGCGTTGGCAAACTTGTAAGTACGATAACCGCCAATCAGGTTACGGGCTTTGAAGCCGTTATTAACTAACTGACGGTATGCAACGTTACCGCGTAACCCAACTTGACAATAGATAACGATCTCCTTGTCTTTTGGCAGTTCGTCCATACGGTGACGCAATTGGTCTACAGGAATGTTGATCGCATCTTTGATAAAGCCAACATTTTCAAGTTCGCCAGGGTTACGCACATCGAGCAGGACTTGCTCGTCTGTCAGTGTGTCCATTTCATCAAAGTGAATCGGAGTGGCGTCACCCTTAATGATGTTGTTGGCCACAAAGGCTGCTTGGTTGATCACATCTTTTGCACTGCCATACGGCGGTGCGTAAGTGAGCTCGAGGTGTTGAAGCTGCTCGACAGTCATGCCTGCACGCTGTGCAACCGCCATCACATCAATTCGTTTGTCGACACCATCTTTGCCCACTGCTTGCGCACCAAAGATTTTGCCTGTTTTTGGATCGAACAACATCTTGAATGATACAATCTCTGCACCAGGGTAGTAACTAGCATGGCTTGCGGTATGAACGTAGACCTTTTCGTACTCAACACCATCACGTTTAAGTTGTTTCTCGTTTTTGCCCGTTGAAGCAACCGCAAGGTCAAAAATCTTACAGATAGCCGTGCCTTGTGTACCTTGATAGATTTCATTGCGTCCGAGCATGTTGTCGGCAGCCATACGACCTTGACGGTTTGCAGGGCCAGCAAGTGGAACGAGAGTTTGTGCACTTGTAACAAAGTCTTTTTCTTCGACTGCATCACCCACTGCGTAGATGCTAGGATCGCTAGTCTGCATCATTTCATTGGTGTAGATACCACCGAGTTCACCAATTTGCAGTCCTGCTTCTTTTGCCAACTTAGTCTCAGGGCGCACACCGATAGCCATGATTAAGATATCAGTGGTCAACGACTCACCATTGTTGAGAGTCAGGTTGAGCTCACCTTCAATATGCTGGTGTTCGGTATCTTCACCAGAGCCGATGCTGGCAATATGTTCATTGGGAATGTACTCAACGGCTTGAAGCGCTACGCCTAGTTTAAGGTCAATGCCTTTTTGACGAATTTCAGCGTGAGCAAACCCCGCCATTTCACGGTCGACCGGAGTCATCACCTGATCCGCCATCTCAATCAGTGTAGTTTTAATTCCCAACTGATGGAAGGCTTCCATCATTTCTAGACCGATGAATCCGCCACCCACAACTGTTGCGTGCTCTGGCTTGTTCATCTGGATCGTTTGAATGATACGATCCATATCTGGGATGTTACGCAACGAATGGGTTAGCGGGTTATCAATACCAGGGATTGGCGGTACGATAGGGCCTGCGCCAGGGCTAAGGAGTAAGAAGTCGTAGCTTTCAGTATACTCGCTATTATCCAATAGGTTCTTAACAGTAACCTGCTTGTTGTGTCGATCAATGGATATGACTTCGTTCATAACACGAACATCAACGTTAAATCGAGCTAAGAAGCTTTCTGGAGTTTGCAAGAGGAGCTTACTTCTATCCTTAATGTCGCCACCTATGTGGTATGGCAAGCCGCAATTGGCGAACGAGACGAAACTTCCTCTTTCGAACATGATGATTTCTGCGTCTTCGCTTAACCTTCTAGCACGCGCAGCCGCAGATGCACCACCAGCTACACCACCAACGATAAGAATCTTAGTCATTTGAAACTCCGTTATTGAAAACCTAATTTTTTAAGAAAATATGCTGCCGGACACAGGCCAGTAAAGGCACTTTGGATCAAGTTGACCCCGACAAATACCGTTAACCAAACAAACCCACTATGCACGGTTACCGTCAATATAACTGAGAGTAGAACCATACTTCCTGCTAGTACTCGGATTGCATTTTCAAGTGTCATGTCGTTCTCCTTCGTGTCCATTTTCCTTGATGAGAACTACTATAGAACTATAAATTAGAAATGTCTAATGTTAATTTGTCTAATTTTACGTAAGCTAAATTAGTATTGACTAAATTATATTATTTAGTAT
>NZ_JATABG010000387.1:0-3117 GCF_036533755.1 Vibrio sp. M260118
ACCCACTGCAGCCACTGGCGTGGCTCAAGCGTATCGAGCGCAAATGGCTCTTGGCTAGATAATGCCTCTTCACTCGGTGGCTGAGCCTGCCACAGCCCAATACGTCGCAATTCAGCCTCTACAGCATTAAGCAGTTCAGCTATTTGTTTCTCTTTTGTCATTAATCTGTTTATCTGACCTTGAAAATTGGCCTAAGGGTACCATTTATAGAGGAAAGTAAGTTAGGACAATTCTCTAATGGAAACCATTCATACCCTTACCCAACTGTTAACCAATAGCGACTGTGAGTATCAAGTGTTCGACCTTGGTCGTCGTATCAAGAAGATTGACAACAAAGTCTTCGCCGACGTCGAGAAAGGCCAACTCGCCTACCCTTTCCCTATGCAGCGTAAAGCTCACCTCGCCATCGCTTATTGGAACCAAGAGCAGCAACCTTGGATCTGGTTTCTAAAATTTGAGTTAGACGAACGCGGACTGCTCAAGCAAGCGGACGTCGGTAACTTCATTAAGTATGTGATTGAGGCGATGGGAACGCGCCTGAACCAAGATATGAGCGAAGAGCAGCAACAGAAGCTCTCTAATAACCCATATACCTTCAAGCCAGCCGAAGACAAGATGGCAGTTTTCCATAGCCAGGTCCGAGCAGCGCTCGATCTGCCATGTAGCCAGTACTATGAACATGCGCAGCACTACTTTTCTGGTGGACTCGAGTGGGATAAATGGCAAAGTGTCGGCTTGCAGGGTGTTACCGATATTTGTGCCCGTTTGGACCAAGAGCAAAATGGGGTTAATTTAAGAAAGGCACTCAAACAACTGCCAAATGAGCCGCTTTATGCGGTACTTGGGGCACTTGAGCATACTCAACTACCAGAAAAGCTTGCCCAACGCATCGCAGAAATGGCGCAGCAACAGATAGACAGTGCAGAGCCGGATCTATTCTTACTCTCAGCGCTCATTCGCGCCCTCTCAGGAGCCCCTCAAGCTAGCGTAGCACCTATCTTGAACCAAGTGCTTGCGTCTCCTCGCTTAAGCCATCAAGAAGTATTAATCGGCATTGCAGGCAGAAGCTGGCACTGGCTGAGCGATGCAAATATTGCCGAGCAGTTCCTTCTCCGACTCGCGCAAACAGGTAACTAAGCGCTGTTTAACGAACTTTTTGCTGATTTAGTCATGCTACCTGAGCTACGAATGGTGTTGCTACCTTTGCTCCACTCTAGCCCTTCAGAAGAGCTAGCTAAAGCACTGATTAGCCTTCAACAAACCGCTAAGGCGTAACTATGATCGATGACCTTTTCGCTATTCTTGCACTTACGGCAGTCTGTCTACTGTTTTGGCAGCAGAGACGCCAAGCTGAAATCGCTAAAGCTATTGCCGCTAGAAAGTGCAAAGAGCTCGATCTGCAACTTCTCAGTGTAGCGCTTAAGGGTCACAAACTAAAAACGCCAGAAGGACTCTGGCGTTGGCATTCTATCTATCAATTTGAGTTTTCGTCATTGGGAGATGACTGTTATCAAGGTCGAATTTTAATGCAAGGCTTTAGGCTAGCGAAGGTTGAGCTTCCGCCACATCGGATGTAAATAAATACTCATCGTAAGGGCCAAAAGTATCTCGTTTGTGCGCAGTTAGGGTAAAGCCTAACTTTTCTAGAATACGAACAGAAGGCTCGTGACCCACGTTGGCGGTAGCGATGACCTTAGTCAGGTTAAGATCTCTCACCGCTTTTGGGAAGAAAGCCTGCATCACTTCACTCGCGATTCCCCTACCCCAATAGTTCTTATCAAATATATAGCCTAGCTCAGGCTGGCTATCGAGATCCGAGATAAATACATGGCCAATAAACTCACGACTATGGCTATCTAGGACGGCCATGGCGTAGATATTTCGGTCACTAAGCACTTTTTCAAACAACTTTTTCGCCGACGCTACCGTATGCGCGCCATTCATCTGGGCACGGTTGATAGCACAGCAATTGAGCATCAAAAATTCCGATTGCAATGATTCGTTATATGGGACCAATAACGAACGGCGAGTCACTATCGTCATGACACATCCTTGATAGAAAAATTGTCCTTGAAAACAAAGCCGAAAAGTTAAACCAACTAGCGCAAGCCTTTATTGATCTAGGTTGTTTTTTGAACGTTGTTGTTAGAGTTTTTTACAAAGGTGAGATCTAAGAAAAGCCCCGACACGTTAGTATCGGGGCTATAGTCTTACTCGCAGCAGTCCGGCTACAAAAGGTGCTCCATGCATCTTCCATAATAGTTACTGAATCCTTCAGTAAAATCCTAACTCGCCTTCCTAGCGGTGTCCTAATCATCCTGATAGCTAACAATCCTCGTCAGCGCACATCACTTGTTCCTTGAGCGGTGTCCTTTGTATCATCCTGATACTGTCCTAGCCTCTTCCTAGAGGTGTCCATTGCCTTCCTTGCCACTCACATCCTGTCAGTGAAAGTATCCTTACAATGTCCTTTCGCTCCATGCTTGATCGACGTTCCTAGTCAACCAATCTTCTTCCTGAAGATTCCCAATCCCTGGTATTTCCTGTTCCGTGTCAGCATCCTTCCAACACCAATTAATTTACTCTAATTAGCCTGCAAAACAACTAACCTACAAAAACTCCTGTGCGTAGAAACAAACTTGAAATAAATTAAATATTCATACTTTTCAACCATATAAGTAAAATTGGGTTACTAATTCCACACAAAGAACTCACTTTCTCTCACATCACTTGTGCGATATCTCGCACACGCTATTTCTTAATTTTCCATTAGTCAATTAGGGCTAAGCTCAGTATTATTGAGAGATTAAGCACACAGGAGGTTTTATGCTTACTCAAGACGTTAGCCAAGAGCTAAAAAGTATCCTTGAACAACTGCATTCAGAAGGGAAAGAACCGACCGTTGCACTGGTAAAAGCACGTTTGAGCACTTCTGTCCCAATGCCTGCTTTGATAACGACGCTGAAAAGTTGGAAGAACTCCAGTCGTGTACCAAAAGTTGAAGTAGCGGCAAAAAAAGAAGTCACCGACGCTGAGCGAATTGAGCAGTTAGAGAAACAAGTAGCGGACCTAACCGCAAGACTTGCTGCGATTGAGAATAAACTAGAAAGCTAGGAG
>NZ_JATABG010000388.1:0-3116 GCF_036533755.1 Vibrio sp. M260118
GCTAATGATTACCTTACTAAGCCATTTGCAGAGGCTGAACTGTTTGCTCGTATCCGTGCACAACTTCGTGCACCGGAAGGTGAAGCGCAGGACGACAACAAAGTTCTGACAGAAAATCTGATTATCGATAAATCTACGCGTGAAGTGACCTATAAAGATGAGTTGATCACTTTAACACGTACTGAGTTTGATCTGCTGTTGTTTTTGGCAAGCAATCTGGGGCGAGTGTTCACACGCGATGAGCTTCTTGATCATGTATGGGGCTACAACCATTTTCCAACGACTCGTACTGTTGATACGCATGTACTACAGCTACGCCAGAAACTGCCTGGCCTTGAGATAGAAACACTGCGCGGTGTTGGTTACAAAATGAAAGCGTAATGAGAAAAGTTTCGCTATTGGTCGGTGCATTGATAGTCAGTGCACCGACATCTGCCGACAACGTGCCTTGGTTTGAGAGCAACACACCATTGACTCAGGCACATCGGAATTTGCTAAATAATGATCTTCCATCGATGTTTGCATCGTTAGTGGAAGTTTGGCAGCTCGATAAAAACCGCTCATTGACCCCGCATTTGAATGAACTATTTTTGCAGTCACTCGATGTTGATTGTGGTAAAAGCCTCGATAATCGAACCCTTCCTCAATGGATTACCAACGTTACGGTCCGTCGTAGTGAAATTCAAAGCCCGGGTAGGGATGCTTACCGTGCGATTGTTGAGGTCGAATCTGCCCGAGAAATCAGTGATATCACGTTGACCCGCTGGGTAAATAAAACTTTATCTACCGACAACTCTTTTGTTAGGGGCTCGGGTAGCTCTGAGCAAGGTACCACCAAATATACCAAACGCTATAATCTCAATACTCAAGCTAGAAGTGGATTATATAGAATAGATGTAACGGCAATGGATCAATCGTCATGGAGTTCTTGGCTGATACTCGCCAGCCCAAAAGCTGAAGTGACTGTTAGGTGGGACGCTAAAGCACAATGGGGGGTTGAGAAAACTGCATTGCTTAATCCTCATTGCCCACTGCCGAAACTTAATGTTGCTTTATATGACTATGTCGATGGTAGTTACAACCAGGTATGGGGTCAAAGCTATGATTCCGATTATCCAACATCCTTAAGTGGTGATGAAGTAGAGAAAGGGCGCTATGTGTTAGCTGTCTCAATCAATCACCAACGCTGGCAAGGACCAATAATTGTTGAACAAACACAAATTATTAGTAAGACATACGATGTTTCAGTGGAGGAATAATTAAAGTTAATAGACAATTGAACGATATAAACATATGGAACAAAAAAGTTTATACCGATTATGGAAAACAAATTAAAACTCCTCACTTTGTCTATTGCCTTAGCGGCCAACTCTGCATCTGCTGCAAATTATGCTATTGAAGCTCGTGGTGATGCGATGGGCGGAGTCGGTGTTGTTTCTGCAAACTTCTTAACCGCGCCATTTTACAACCCGGCGCTAACCGCTATCTATCGACGCAACGATGACTACGGAATGATCACCCCAAGCTTTGGTTTATCGTATAGCGATGAACATATGATGGTAGATGATCTCGACAAAGCTTCGGATCTCATTGATCAAGCAATCGGTGGTGACTATTCAAACATATCTGAACTACAAAGCACTCTAGATGCGCTTGAAGGTGACATTGCTAATTTACAAATTGGTGGTGTCGTCGCATTCGCAATTCCGAATCAATATTTGGCAATGAATGTATTTGCAAAGGCTTATGCAGAGTCATTTGCTGAAACCGATATCTACACTGGCGCTAATAGTGCTGACCCAACATTTAACCCTGCGGTAAACGCAGAGTTAAGTGGCGTGAATGCGGTTGGTCTGGGTGTCACTGAAGTGGGGATCTCACTCGCCAAATATCAAACTTTCCTAGGACAGCATATCGCGTTCGGTGTCACTCCTAAGCTTCAACGAGTTTATACTTATGTGTATCGTGCGAATTTAAACAACTACGATATTAAAGATATACGCGAAAACGGCCAAGGCGAAACCATGTTTAACATGGACGCGGGTTTTTTATGGTTTTACGGCCCGTTACGAGTTGGTGTGTCGGCGATGAACTTAGTTTCTCGTGATATTAAATCACAAGAGTTAGCTGCAACAACAGTGACTTCACGCGTAGACCCAACCCAATCTAGAACGTTTGGTGCGACGAGTTATGATTACCAAATGCGCCCACAATACACGCTTGGTGTTGGCTTAGTTGCAGACTACGCAACCATCAGTGTTGACTACGATTTAAATGAAGACGAAAAGTTCACTGTCTTCAACGACAATACCCAGATGCTGCGAGTGGGTAGCGAAATCGATATCATGCGTCAACTAAAACTTCGCGCCGGTTGGAAGCGCAACCTAGCATATGATGATCTGGATGACACGATAACTGCAGGTATTGGCCTTTCTCCACTTAACTTGTTTCAGTTAGATATTGGTGCAAGTTACACCAACGAAAATTCTATGGGTGGCTACGTTAACTTCTTAACTAGTTACTAGGGGAGTTGTTAGTCACTCGAACGACTAGCACTTAACATCGAATCGTAATATAGTCGGCTCCTAAATATTTAGGAGCCTTTTTATGTTTGATGATTTACCGCCGCTCACTCACGAAGAACAACAAAAAGCTGTAGAGAAAATTCAAGAGCTAATGACGCAGGGGATAAGTACTGCAGAAGCAATAAAAATTGTCGCGCAGCAGATTAGAGAAGAAGCCACGAAAAAATAGTCGCTTTAAGAGATAGATGCATAGAAAAGAGCAGGGAACTGCTCTTTTTTATGCGTGCAATATTTGGTGCACTATAACTAAATATTTTGAACGCCCAAGTAAAATCTAGAACTATTAACTATTTCGATTAAAAGTGACAAAGACAAAATAAGCTTTTGTAATAAAACTGAAAGTTACGATGCATCTTCTTTGTTGTGAGGTTTAAGTGTTTAAATTCAGCGGTTTAGCTTGGTTTATTGTTCTGTCACTAATTCTTAACAGTCGCTGTGTGTAATAAAATTACAGGATTGAAAGTTGTGGGTGTGGGCGCTCACTATCACCCAGTTGAATATTCTATAGAGTGATCGCGTCACGGTGAAATT
>NZ_JATABG010000389.1:0-3115 GCF_036533755.1 Vibrio sp. M260118
ATGTTGGCTTGCGGGCGTTCATGCTCAGAAACAAGGTTGGGACAAGCACTTCCAGGCTAACACAGTCAGAAATCGAAACGTACTCTCAACAGTTCGCTTAGGCATGGAAGTTTTGCGGCATTCTGGCTACACAATAACAAGGGAAGACTTACTCGTGGCTGCAACCCTACTAGCTCAAAATTTATTCACACATGGTTACGCTTTGGGGAAATTATGAGGGGATCTCTCAGTGCATTGCCTCCAATTCCCATAATTTATTACGCCGATAATAACTTGGTGTAACCTTAAAAATGTACTTAAATCGACGTGTAAAAGATTGTTGGGAATCAAATTGATATTTTAATGCGATCTCAAGGATAGTTTTTTTCGTCAACCTCAACTCAACAGCCGCTTTCGTCAAACGACGAGCACGAATATAGCTAGCCAGTGTGACCCCTGTTACTTTTTTGAACAGCCGCTGAAAATACCACTTGGTATAACCCGCTTTATTCGCCACATCATCAAGCAGTAAAGACTGATCTAAATTATGTTCAATCCATAATAGAACATCTTTGATAACCGTTGTATGAAACTGCTTATCATCATATCTTAATTGGATGTTATTAGCTTTATTTTGATAGCGAGAATGCTGTTCAATATACATAAAATAACCTAAATGTTCTTAAGATTGTCACGACCACATCATCATGATACCATAAACATACTGACGGTATGTTATTTTAAATCTATCATGGAAAATAAAAACCATCAACAAGAAAATTTTAAGAGTACCTATCAATCACTGGTTAACTCAGCACGAATATTGTTTGTTGAAAAAGGCTATCAAGCTGTTTCAATAGATGAGATCTCGGGAAAAGCGTTGGTGACCAAAGGTGCCTTTTATCATCACTTTAAAAATAAAAAACAATTACTCAGTGCCTGTTATAAGCAGCAATTAATTATGATTGATGCCTACATCACAACAAAAACTGATTTAACAAATGGTTGGTCTGCCTTAGAAAGTATATTTGAACATTATCTTGATTATATTATTGATAATAATAAAAACCTTATCCCTATCCAAGAAGTGATGCCTATCATTGGTTGGAATGAACTTGAAAAAATTAGCCTTGAATACATTACTGGTAAGGTAAACGCCATTGTCAGCAAATTGATCCAAGAGAACCAACTTAAAGCTTATGATGATGATGTGCTTAAAAACTTACTCAATGGCTGGTTTATGCATATCGCAATACATGCGAAAAACCTAAAAGAGCTTGCCGATAAAAAAGGCCAATTTATTGCTATTTACCGCGGCTTTTTATTGAGCTTGAAAGATAAATAAAATAGATAGGTTTTATTTGAAGCTAAATCTTCTTTATCGTAAAAAATGCCCTCTTGGGTTATCAAGAGGGTCATTATATTTCGCGGAATAACATCATTTGGTGACGAAATAACTAAGCACTTGTCTCCTGTTTACTCCCCTGAGCTTGAGGGGTTAACATGAAGGTCATCGATAGCAGGATAATAATACAGTAAAACGCTAAACCAATAATCCAAATCCAGCCATCCCAAATTGGTAGTGAATGATTATAAATAACAGCAAACAGTAATGGGCCAATAACACCGGTTGCATTGTTAAGGCTCACCAATAATCCCTGTAAAGCACCTTGCTGATGACTCTTTGTTTGGATAGACATCACTCCCTGTAATGCAGGTAAAGCGATCCCACCACCAGCCAATAAAATTAAAACAGGGAAAACTAACCAACCTTCAGATATAAACGCTAAAAAGGCAAATGCACTACTATCTGCAATAAATCCGAGCAGTACTGCCGTTTTTTCGCCCCATTTAGTGGCTATTCTTCCTGCCACAAAGGCTTGGAATACTGAGTGTAAAAGACCAAGACCCGCTAATGAAAAGCCAACCATCATGCTATTCCATCCAAAACGATTTTCGGTAAATAGCACCCACACCGTTGCGGGAATTTGGCCTATCAATTGCGCTGAAAAATAAATAATCAACAAAATGGGCATCGTTTTAAATAAAGTGATGTATACCGAATTCGATTGCGTCTCAACCCCTACTTCGGTATCTGTATTATCACGTGTATTTTTGGTTTCACGGAACCAAAACATAACCACAAGGAAAGTGACAATATTTAGCAACGCAGCGATAAAAAAGGGACTATGCGGTGAAATCTCTCCTGCAAAACCACCAATAATAGGCCCCGCTATTAAACCAAGCCCAAAACTTGCCCCTAACCAACCGAACCACTTCACGCGTTGAGAAGCTGAGGTGGTATCGGCAATGACCGATGCCGCGACAGCCCCAGTAGCTCCTGTGATCCCTGAAAGCAAACGGCCTAAATACAGCATCCAAAGCGCACTTGAAAAAGCCAGCAATAAGTAATCCAGCGATGCGCCTATTAATGACAACAACAGCACTGGGCGCCGACCAAATCGGTCAGACATTTTTCCAAGCCAAGGAGCAAAGATAACCTGCATTAACGCATAAAGTGCAAGCAATACGCCAAAGTGGTTAGCGATATCTTCCGAAGCAATAAATTCACGTAATAACGTTGGCAAGACTGGCATGATAAGGCCAATCCCCATGGCATCGAGTAACGTAATTACCAATGCGATCTTTGTCGAACTATTCATTTCACTTTTCTCTATCACTGATAGGGAGTGGTAAAATAACTCTATCAATGATAGAGTGTCAACAAAAATTAGGAATTAATGATGTCTAGATTAGATAAAAGTAAAGTGATTAACAGCGCATTAGAGCTGCTTAATGAGGTCGGAATCGAAGGTTTAACAACCCGTAAACTCGCCCAGAAGCTAGGTGTAGAGCAGCCTACATTGTATTGGCATGTAAAAAATAAGCGGGCTTTGCTCGACGCCTTAGCCATTGAGATGTTAGATAGGCACCATACTCACTTTTGCCCTTTAGAAGGGGAAAGCTGGCAAGATTTTTTACGTAATAACGCTAAAAGTTTTAGATGTGCTTTACTAAGTCATCGCGATGGAGCAAAAGTACATTTAGGTACACGGCCTACAGAAAAACAGTATGAAACTCTCGAAAATCAATTAGCCTTTTTATGCCAACAAGGTTTTTCACTAGAGAATGCATT
>NZ_JATABG010000390.1:0-3101 GCF_036533755.1 Vibrio sp. M260118
GTACTTGCTCCCCAAGCAAACATGATGACAAAGATAGAGCTCCCCACAATGACGATTTGCCACAAGCCAATTTCAGCTTCACGAATACTGAGTTCCAATTGCTCTTGAAGCGCGGCAGAGAATTTTAACAACTGCTGTTCAACCAACTTATTGCGCGTTTGAATAATTTCGACCAACTCTTCTGGTTTGAGGTGAGTCGTAGATGTATTGAGAAGAGCATTCTTAACGATGACACTACTCTGAAACTCATTACTAGCAAAAAGATCAAAGAGCGTCTGAACTTGACCTGTATCCGCTCCTAAACTGACATACTTATCTAAGTAGAGTTGTTGTCGTTCACGGATGCGAAAATACGGTTCTGCATAATCTATATATTGCAAGTCAAGCCACCGAATCTCTTGTGTCAACCAAGCCTCTTGTTCCATCCAAAATATAGCCAACTTAAATCTGAAAGGACTAAATCGAGTTTATGCACTGTGAGTGAAGCTGCGTGACTTTCGGCGCTATGAACCTCAGCTAGAAAATCGTGGTAAACGGTGTAGATAAGTTGCCCAAACTCTATTGTAGAGTTTCTATCCAAGGCAGTGAGCTCCTGAAGTAAAGATCTAAGCTCTTCGATATAGCTACTAGCCTGAGTTGAGTGACTAATACCGTAGTGGTTGTGTTCAGCTGTGTGGGCGGTTTTAGCGATCGCATCCATCGTTTGCTGGGCATGGGTAATTGATTTGGTCGCACTTTGTCCATTCAGACGTTGGTTTAATACTATGGATAGGTGGCTAGAAAACTCAGCGAGTAAAGCAATGGTTTCGTTCTTTTCACTGACTAACTGGTAAGTATAGAGCCTAGTCTTAAAGTCGTTGGCCAAGTTAACACTCAACGCAACAATAACCACTGTAGGCAACAAACATAGAATAAATAGTCTACTTTTAATAGACATATTCGTCAGCAACATTCGGATTCATTTTGAATCTAATTTGAGTAATTGAAACTAAAGTTTAGTTGATGATTGGTGCGCGGTATGAACATTTGCTTATTTATTTATACCGCAATGATTAATTAAAAAATAAAAACAATCATTTATATACAGTACAACGTCGGCAAGTAAGGACATGTTGATAAGGCTATTACTCTCAGCGCTTCTATTAGGGATAACGTTTCAGGCACATGCAGATGACTTTGCAGTGATCACGCTTAACCCTGACATGAAAAAACTGCGGTCCAATCAGGTTAAGCTGATTTACCGTGGTCGAGTATCGCATATCAACGGTGTACCAATTCGTCTACTCGACCTTCCTCGTAAATCTCACAACCGCGAAGATTTCTACCGCCAGCTTTTAAACAAGTCACCGACCCAGATGTCAGCCATCTGGGCGAGGTTGTCTTTTTCTGGCAAAGCCATCGCACCTGCCGAGATATCCAGCGAAGCACCAGACGCAGTAATTCAATGGTTAAAGAGCAACAGTAATGGGATTGCCTACCTTCCCGCCGATCGACTACCAGAGGACGCTTATGTCATATATCAGCTTTCAGACTAATCTCAGTCGTCTGCTATTCATGATGACCGTTTGCGTGGGTATTCCGGCAGTTGCTCATGCTCAGGTCGCTTTATCTGATAATCTCCAAGTGAGTGGTTTTGGTACCATTTCGGCGGCGAAAAGTAATCACCATATCCCAATCCTACCAGGGCGTGGGATTACCGATGAGTGGTGCTTCGACTGCGATACCACCTTAGGCGTTCAAGCCGATTGGCAAATGTCTGAAAAACTTCGAACCACACTTCAGGTTGTGAAACGTCCACAAGATACATTCTCTTCACCTGAACTTGAGCGCGCCCAATTAGAATACAATGCCGGTATGTTTAGAGTTAAAGTCGGTCGCCTGAGAACTCCAGTGTTTATGATGTCGGAGTATTACTATGTGTCCAGCGGATACCCTTGGCTACGCCTACCTCCCGAGGTATATGACAACGGCCTTGGTCTGACCTACTATGAAGGGGTTTCTGCTGACTTTTTGATTGAAGTGGATAACGGAAATCAACTTGTTATCTCGCCATATCTCGCGCGACCACGCGAAGAGCAGTTAGACCAATATGGGGCGCCCTTCACTGTTGACTTGTCTCGCGCCCTTGGCTTCAGTACAGAATTATTCTATGACGACAATTTAGTGCGATTCACCTACGTCAACATTGACGCGACCCAATCAGGCCTTACCGCACTATCTACTTACTATGAACTAAACATTATCTCTATCGGCATAAGCCACTACTTTGGACCATTACATTTCCAAGCAGAAACTATGCTTGCTGACGAGTTTAGCGCCGATTGGTATGCCGGTTTTGACTATCAAATGGGCCAAACGACACCTTATATCCAATACGGTCAATCACGTCGAACGATTGATAGTGAAAGTTATTTAATTGGTTTTCGTTACGACTGGACCCCACGAATCAACACCTCAGTGGAATGGCAACGGTTCTTTGGTCGTGAAAACGTGATCAGCGGACAGTTCACTATTCCTCAAGACCCGACAAAACCCTTTACTTCTAAAGTCGACCTGTTTTCCATAGGGCTTTCGTTTACTTTTTAAGTGGATTAAGTGATCAGGCTCGTTTAAATAACTTGAGCTTACGCGTTGATTACATAATTTATGTGCTTTAAGTATTTTTTATCACGAAATAACAATCTTGTTTTTCAGATGTCAATACGCACTAAATACTATGATTTGCAGTCATAACCGCCAAAAAACAGACTAATCACAGACCAAACTAGCTAAATTAATTTTACTAGCAGAATAAGATTTTAGGCATTACAATCCTGCCGCATAAAAATTACAAAATTAATACAAACTCGTTATCCGCTCCCCCTACAAGTGGATTTTGAGTCAGCCCCCAAAAAACGTGAAAGGTCCATACGAACCATGAGCCCAGAGAAACACCTGTTAGATTGGCAAACGAGCCAAACGATTGCGGAAGCTATCTCCCCCCTTCTAGGTCAACTATACCGCCATAAAGGCGTCGAGGTTCTACTCTTTGGTAAAACACTAGTCAATGCCGCTACCATCGACATCATCAAATCTCACCGATTAGCACGTCGCTACACTGG
>NZ_JATABG010000391.1:0-3078 GCF_036533755.1 Vibrio sp. M260118
ATGTGCCCAATCTAAAGAAAGGACCCATCCTTGTTTGTACTCTATGAGTACTCTTGTAAATCGAGTATCGATAATCGAGTATTCAATTATCGGACTAATTAGCGATATCCTTCGAAGCCAGAGAGTAAATTCTGGTTCGGCAAAGGTATCTCCGATTAGCCTCAGGATTAAAAATTTAGACGCAGCATTCTACCGAGCTGATCGTTAGCTGTCGAGCCGATCACCTCAATCCCTGTGTCTTAACCCTAAAAACTCACTTAACTGCTAAAAAAAACATCAATAAAGCGTTCTTTGTTTCCAGAAATGGGGACATTAATGCCATTTTCAAGAGAAACTAGCGTTTTTTTTCAATTAAAGATCAAAACAAGATCTAAGTCCGGTTTTATCCCTCAGTTTAATCAGCTGATTAAACACATTTGTAACAAAAACCTTTACGCTATACCAAGTTAAGGACACTTCACAGGAGAGCTAACGTTGACATTCAGACGTAGCAGATTTTATCTACTGACACTCTACCTGTTTACCCTAATCTTGGGCTCTAGCTGGGTGTGGAACTCGAGAGAAAGCCGCCTGTTTGCTGGGCATAAAGAACAGCTTGAGCGATTTGCGGAGTTCATCTCAAGCAAGCTCGACAAATACGCTCACTTGCCACAGCTGATTGCCAAGGACGCAGAACTTATCGCCGCCCTTCAGGCACCTAAAAACAGCGCGCAAATTGAGTTAACCAACCGCTATTTAGAGCAAGTCAATGAGACGATTCAATCGACCGACGCCTACCTACTCGACGAGTTTGGCAACACTATCGCTTCGAGCAACTGGAATCTCGAACGTTCATTCGTTGGTCGCAACTATGCGTGGCGGCCTTACTTCTCTAATGCCATTCAAGGCAATCCAAGCCAGTACTTTGCTCTAGGCTCAAGCTCTAAGCAGAGAGGCTACTATTTTTCCTACCCGGTCACCTATGCCGCTGAAATCATAGGCGTTATCGTCATCAAAATGGATCTCAATGCGATTGAGTCCAACTGGCAAAATCGCAACAACATTTTTGTCGCTACCGATAAGTACGATGTCGTCTTTATGTCTAGCAGCGACGAATGGTTGTTCAAAAGCTTAACTCAGCTAAGTGATACGGACCGACAGGCTATTCTCGATAGCCGGCAATACTTAGACTCACCGATCGACTCATTTGGCTTTACTGGTGATATGTCAAGCCCCCAAACAGAAATCAAAAAGCCAACATCGTTGGGATTCAACAATGCGTTTTTGGTCTCATCTCGCGATTTAGACAGTCATGACCTCACACTGAGAGTTCTCACTCCCAAATCAGTGTTACTCTGGTCGACACTGAGTTATGCGTTGGTGGTGACATTGATATTTGTCATCGCGTACTTATCGATGCAGTTGGTGTATCAACGCCAATTAAAGAAACGTCAGTTTGAGCAATTGCAATCAGAGGCCAAACAGAAGCTTGAGTTTTTGGTGATGGAGCGCACTTCCGAACTGCATGCTGAGATTCACGAAAGAGCAAAAACTGAGCAGGCTCTACGCCAAACTCAAGATGAACTGGTGCAAGCGGCTAAGCTGGCGGTATTAGGTCAGATGTCAGCTAGCATTAGCCATGAACTCAACAATCCACTTGCAGCGATTCGTAGCTTTGCCGACAACGGAAGACGCTTTCTAGAACGCAACACGCTTGAGCGAGTCGACGATAACTTATCTCGTATCTCAGCACTGACCGAGCGGATGGCAAAGATCAGTAACCAGTTGCGCTCTTTCGCGCGAAAAAGCGACGTGAATGAAGTAAGCAAAATGAATATTGCTCCAGTGATTATCGCAGCTAAAGAGCTCCTCTCACCACAGTTTAAATCTAAGATGGTTTCCCTCGAACTACAATTGGAGCAAGCTTTACCTGAAGTTGAGATCAATCCAATTCAATTTGAACAGGTGGTTATCAACCTTTTGACCAATGCACTACAAGCGGTGGAAGAACAAGAGGCACGGCAGGTCATTATTTCGACCAGTATTGAAGGTCAGCAACTTAATGTACACGTCGATGACAACGGCCCCGGAATCAGTATCGATCAACAGCAATCCCTGTTCGAGCCTTTTTATACCACCAAGAAGAACGGTTTAGGACTTGGTCTCTCGATTTCACAGCAAATTACCCAGGCTATGGGCGGTTTACTCAAAGTATCGCAGTCTCCTCTTGGCGGTGCGCGATTTACTCTCTCTCTGCCAGTAACAAGGAATGCAGATGTATGATGTAATCTTTATTGATGATGAAAGTGATATTCGCTTAGCGATCGAACAAAGCTTTGAACTCGAAGATATTCCTGCACGCTTTTTTGCCAGCGCCGAAGAAGCGTTACTGGCAATAAAACAAGACGGCCTGCCAAAGGTGGTCATTACTGACATTTGCCTACCTGGATTGTCGGGTGAGAATATTTTGTCGAGCATTCTCCACCAAGACCCAAATATTCCCGTAATCCTGATTACCGGACATGGTGATATCTCAATGGCGGTCAATGCACTTAGGAACGGAGCTTACGATTTTATTGAGAAGCCATTTCCCATTGATCGCTTAATCGACACCACTCGTCGCGCCTTAGACAAGCGCGACTTAACGCTTGAAAACCAAGAGCTCAAACGCACCCTAAAAGCAAGTCAAGCCCTTGGCCCGAGGATTATCGGGGATACACCCTCCATTCAAGCACTGCGTGATACCATCATTCATATCGCTGATACCAACGCAGACATCCTTCTATTTGGCGAAACAGGAACCGGTAAAGAGCTGTTCGCCCGATCGATCCACGAGCAAAGTCCGCGTAGAGACAATAATTTCGTTGCGATAAATTGCGGTGCGGTGCCTGAAAACCTAATTGAGAGTGAGCTCTACGGCCATGAAAAAGGCGCGTTTACCGGAGCAGATACAAAACGAGTTGGTAAATTTGAACATGCTCAAGGTGGGACATTATTTTTAGATGAAATCGAATCCATGCCCTTACAAGCTCAAATTCGACTATTGCGGGTACTGCAAGAGCGAGTGATTGAGCGTGTGGGTTCCAATGAGCTTATTCC
>NZ_JATABG010000392.1:0-3067 GCF_036533755.1 Vibrio sp. M260118
GAGAAAGTGGCAGACTCTAAGTTTGCTCCTGAAGCCGGCACTTACGTGTTCCAAGTGGGTAAACGTAAATTTGCGCGTATCACAATTAAATAATCGCTGAGCGTTACAAATACCATTTTAAAAGCGTCTTTTTAGGCGCTTTTTTGTTGCCTATAATCTCATGGTCAACAATCCGCTCAAAAGGTTGACAAACCCTCTCCATTTGCTAAAAAATCGGCTGATCTCTCTAGCCACTTTTGTTATCATCCTCGCGCTGCCAATCTGGCAGTTTATTCGGAGACTTTTATGAACAATATCGACCATCCTCCTAGTATCAAAGGGGAAAAATAACTCGCTTCGGTATTGTCGTCTCACGCCTCTACCCTTGCGGTAGAAGGTTACTCATCTTGTTGTAAATCCTCACGTTTTTCTCCTTTAATTTCTAGAATCTAATACAACGACTCTGTACTTCAGCGTATGGACAAATATGTCTGTTTGTCACAATCAGTCAGTGTTGTATTTGATGGTCGTTACCTATTGCCAATCGGGAGATTCGCCATGACGGTAATGAGCAATACTTACATTGAAAACACCCCGCACTTTTCTCAAGAAGAGATTGGTGCTGCTCGCAATGCATTTTTGCAGTACGAGCAAACACAGCAAGTTCACCTACTCACTGTGATGCCTGTAGAAGAGGCGGTTGCCATCTTGCAACACTGTTCGGTGGGCTATGTACAGCAATTAATTGCGGCATTGGAGCTTGAAGGAAATGAAAAACTAGCGCGTCATTATGCGCATCAATTGGGCTTTATTCATTCTGAAGTAGAACCGTCTAGTGGCTACTTAGATACCTCGGTTGTTGAGCATGTCAAACAGCGTATTGGCTGGATTATTGCCCTTGCGTTGCTGGGGATTGTCTCAGGTCTTATCATCGCCCAATACGAAGATACACTGAGCCAACTAGTATTATTGGCGGTTTACATGCCAGTCATTGCGGCGGCGGGTGGCAACACCGGAACCCAAGCGGCGACTTTGGTGATACGCGCTTTAGCCACTGGAGAGCTGCGTAAGCGTCAATGGCTTGATGTGGTGTGGAAAGAGAGTCGCGTTGCCATCTGTTTAGCTTTTGCGATTTCCTTAGTCATGATTGGACGCATTATGCTGTTTAGTGATGGAAGCAGTAGCGGAGGATTTGCCCTAAGCACAATCGCACTAGCGATTGCTGTAGCCCTGTTTATTCAGGTGACGATGTCGACAACCCTTGGTGGCGTGCTACCGATTTTAGCGCGTGCTTTTCAGCTCGACCCGGCGGTACTAGTAAGCCCCGTGCTGGCCTCGATCGTTGATATTTCTGGTATGTGGATTTACTTTACTGTGGTCAACTACTTTTTAGGCATTGCCTGACTAAACTTAACAATTTCTTGGTAGAACAGGGTTTCAAATTTAGTAATTGGGGTGGTGACCGGCTTGGCATCACCCTTTACTTTAGGTGGATGGTAATCGGTTATAAATTGGACAAACAGCGCACTAGGTTGGCCCGATTTATCTAACCCATATCCGGCCATATTATAGCTGCCATAAACAGAGCCGCTTTTAGCAATTAGCTCACCTTTGATTGGGGCTTTACGCATGCTGCGGCGATATTTTAGCGTGCCATTGGTGCCTGACTTTGGCATTAATGCAATCAGCCCTAGCTGGCTATCGTGCTGCCAGATATAGCGTAGCACTGCCGCCATATTCTTTGCTGTGAATCGGTTGTTACGTGACAGACCAGAGCCGTCAGCCATTGGTGTATGTTCTATATCAATGCCAGTATGCGAAAACAGGATCTGCTTGATCGCTTTCGTGCCATTACCAAAGCTCCCGGCTTGAACAAAAAATTTGGCACCTAAGGTCTTAGTCAGGTTGTCGGCAATAAGGTTGTCCGACTTTCTAAGCATCCGTTTTAATAGCACAGTTAAAGGCTCAGAATAGTGGCGAGCCACAACAGAGCCTTGCGCCGGAGCGCCAAGTTTAATCGAACCATCGAGTTTAATATTCAGCTG
This sequence comes from Vibrio sp. M260118, assembly GCF_036533755.1. NCBI lineage: Bacteria > Pseudomonadati > Pseudomonadota > Gammaproteobacteria > Vibrionales > Vibrionaceae > Vibrio > Vibrio sp. M260118. The sequence continues at coordinate 2,025 of NZ_JATABG010000392.1, forward strand.
TGAGAGCAGGGTATTGACCACTCGTTGGGTATACAGCGCAGGGTCTTGAACGGCAAACTTGAGTGGCAAAGGTTTAGCACGCTTCTGCAGACATCCTTGCAGTTGGTAGTGGTTATCAGGCGATGACAGCAATTCCAAACTGCATTGGGTGCTCTCTTGCTCAATTTTAGTGACGGATTGGGCATGAGTTGTGACATAGATAGGTTGGTGCTTAGGGACATGAACACGTGTACGTCCATCCGTTTGAGTGTAAATAGAGGCTTGCACACAGTTGTGATCCAACGAGATGGCACTGGCCGGAGCACTATAGCAGACACCTAGAATATCCCACGGCCAACCTACGGCGCGGTCATAACCGGTAAAGGCGCTGTTATCTAACCACAGATCACCACGAATATGATGGGTTCCAGCGTTTTTTAATCCGCCGAGCAGTTGTTTGAGGTTTTCTGTTGTTAGAGTAGGGTCGCCACTAAAGCGCAGCACAACATCTTGTCCTGTCTGCTCAATCTTGGTTTCATACCTAAACTCATCACCTAACTCAAGTTTAGCTGCCAGCGCTGTGACAATTTTAAGGGTACTTGCGGGCGGAAATAGCTGGTCTTGGTTATCGGTCTTTTGATAGTCCGCTTGCCCTTGAAGCCTCTCAATAGTAAGGGCGGCACGGCTGCCTGCTGGAAGCTCGTTGAGCGGGTTATATGCCCAAGATGAACTGGTCACTAGAGGTAATATCCAAATAAAGCTAGGAAGATAACGAACGCACGGCATAAGGATTCTCTAGTGGAAGATAAGAGTGGTCAGTATAGCGGGTAAAAAAAACGCCTGCTAGAGAGCAGGCGTGTTAGATTCATGACTTAGTGTCAGGACATTAGAAGTCGTAACGTAGACCTAGTGCTAGCTCGTCTTCAGCATCTGCTTTAGTTGCATTGCGAGTAACGCCGTCTTTGTAGAAGTTGTCACCAGCATCAACTAGGTTAAAGTTGTACGAGATGTACGTACGGAAGTTAGGCTTGAAGTAGTACGTTGCGTCGATAGCGATGTTATCC
>NZ_JATABG010000393.1:0-3058 GCF_036533755.1 Vibrio sp. M260118
GTTTTTAGAACACTACTACGGTAACCCTTCATCCATTCACTCGCTTGGCTCTGAAGTGGGCAAAGCGATGAAAATTGCCCGCGAGCAAGTTCAGGCGTTAATAGGTGCTGAGTTCGACTCTGAAATCATTTTTACTTCTTGTGCAACGGAGGCGACGACGACTGCGATTATGTCTGCTATTGAAGCGCATCCAGAGCGTAAAAGCATCGTCACTTCTAAAGTAGAGCATCCTGCGACGCTGGAACTGTGTGAGAACTTGCAGCGTAAAGGCTATACCATCCACTGGATTGGAGTAGACAGCAAAGGACGATTTGATTTCCCTGCTTATGTCCGTGCCTTGAGCGATGATGTGGCTTTGGTGTCTGTCATGTGGGCCAACAACGAAACTGGGACGATTTTTCCGATCAAACAAATAGTCTCAGCGGCGAAGAGCCAAGGCGTTCAAGTTCATGTTGATGGCGTACAGGCTGTGGGAAAAATTCCGGTAGATGTCAAAGCGCTAGGCATTGATATGTTGTCGCTGTCAGGTCACAAGTTTCATGCGCCGAAAGGGGTTGGTGCGTTATACCTTAAGCGCGGGACACGTTTTCGCCCACTGATGCGCGGTGGTCATCAAGAGCGTGGGCGTAGGGCGGGTACTGAGAATGCTGCCGCCATTATCGCCCTGGGCAAAGCGGCACAATTGGCTCAAAGGTCAATTGTAGAAAGCTCAGGACGAATTGATTTTCTGCGTAATCGACTTGAGCAAGGCTTGCTTGCGCGTATTCCCAGCTCTTTTGTTACCGGAAACCCTTTAGAGCGAGTGCCAAACACGACCAACATTGCAGTTGAGTACGTGGAAGGAGAGGCGCTACTGCTGTTGCTCAATCAAGTAGGCATTGCTGCTTCATCGGGTTCGGCATGTACATCGGGTTCATTGGAGCCATCTCATGTGATGAAGGCGATGGATATTCCATTTACCGCTGCACACGGTACGTTACGATTTTCACTGTCTAAGTTCACCCAGGATAGTGACGTCGACCGAGTACTCGATGAGCTTCCTCCTATCGTCGAGCGCCTACGAGCCTTATCCCCTTATTGGGATAGCGTGACAGGGCAACCTATCGAAGAAAACTTCACTCCAGCTTACGCATAAGGATAGGTTATGGCAGTAATCATCAATGACACCACCCTTAGAGACGGTGAGCAAACGCCTGGTGTGGCCTTTTCCACTGAGGAGAAGGTAAACATTGCGTTGGGTCTAGAGGCTGCAGGTGTTCCCGAGTTAGAAGTCGGCGTTCCGGCTATGGGCTTTGAAGAGCAGCAAACCATAGCAGCCATTACGTCATCATTAACATCAGCACGGACTATGGCGTGGTGTCGGATGAAAGAGTTCGACCTATTGTGCGCTGAAGACCTTGGTCTTGATTGGGTAGACCTGTCGGTGCCAATTTCGTATCAACAGATCCACCACAAGCTAGGGCTGAAGCCTGAGAAACTGTTTCACCACTGCTTGCCTTATATCGAAATGGGGTTAGATATGGGCTTTGACCTTTGTATTGGCCTAGAGGATGCTTCTCGCGCTGAACTTTCTTTTGTCCAATCGTTTGTCGAGCAGGTTGAGAAGTTGAATGTGAAACGAGTGCGCTTTGCCGATACCTTAGGCGTGTTAGATCCTCAATCGACTTTTAACAAAATCCAGTCACTACGAACCAGTAGCGACTTAGAGCTTGAGATGCACGCTCATAACGATCTCGGGCTAGCAACTGCGAATACTTTGGCTGCGATTGATGCCGGAGCTACGTCGGTCAATACCACGCTTAATGGTTTAGGTGAACGTGCAGGTAATGCAGCATTGGAAGAAGTAGCGGTGGCATTGTCTGTACTCAATAAGCAGCCGACCAATATTAGCCTAGATGCTTTGCCCGCGCTGTGTGAGCAAGTGATGAGCGCAGCGGGCCGTCAGCAAAGCCCGCAAAAAGCCATTGTTGGCGATTCGATCTTCATGCATGAGTCAGGGGTTCATGTTGATGGCCTACTAAAGAACCGCAGTACTTATGAAGCTTTTCCCCCTGCTTTAGTAGGCAAAGAGCATAAATTTGTTTTAGGTAAACATTCAGGTAGGCGAGCAATAACGTCTATCTTTCATCAGCTTGGTTATCACCTTGACCCAAGCCAGAGTGAGAGCATGCGAGTTTTGCTGCGCAAATGGTCGGAAAGGTACAAGTGTACGCCTTCCAACGATGACCTGTTTCAACTTCTTCAGATGCATACCAAAGCGTAAGGAGCCCCTATGGTGCAGAGTAAATCTCTTTCTTCACTTGAATCGCTCACAACCGCAGAGGAGTTCTTAGACTACTTCAACATTAGTTTTGACCCTCAATTGGTGACGCCAAAGCGAATCGCTCTGCTGAGGCTGTTTAGGCAAGAGTTAGAACAAGCCCCAGAACCGCGTGGATATAAGGTGTACAAGAGAGCTCTACTCAGAGCATATCGCTCATTGTTGTTTGGCAATACTCCTCCCCTTGAAGGTGGTGTATGTGGCAGCTGTACCGAATGCGATGACTAATTAGGAGTACCTAGATATGGAGTGTTGGGACGCTAAGTTTCCGGTTGGAAGTCAGGTTCGACTGATTCGCAATGTCAGAAATGACGGCAGTTTTACCGAACTAGAAAAGGGCGAGTTGTTGGTTGAGCAGGGTAGTGAAGGTGAAGTGAGAAGCTCAGGCTATTACCTGCAAGATCAGATTGTCTACCAAGTGTTTTTTCCCATTCGAAATGTGGTGGTAGGAATCAAAGAGACAGAGCTTATCGATGCAAAATTGGACTGGGAGCCTTGCCTGTTTCGCTCCCTAGACAAAGCTCGCTTAACCCTAGCTTTGAAGGTTAAAGATACCATCATTGCAACCAAGGGCGATTGGGTAGAGATACAGCGAGTATTTCGCGACTTAGACAGCGGTCAGCTGCAATATGAGATTGCCGTGGCTGGCTACAACTTCAAAGTCGATGCCCGCGTGGTTGAGGCTTAACCCGAACGGTTTACCAATTTATTATCAAGGAGTGCTTATGGATGAGCAGA
>NZ_JATABG010000394.1:0-3052 GCF_036533755.1 Vibrio sp. M260118
TTATAGAAGCTAAGCAGAGGAAGGTTGACCTTACCGCCGTCCCAATTTTCGCCTAACTCATCTGGCGTCACTGCGACTGGCGAAAAAACAGAAGAAGGTTTTGACTGAAAGAAGCCAAACCCTTTCGCTAGCTCGTTGGGAATCAAACCCCGAAGTGAGACGTCATTGACTAGCATAACTAGACGAATAGATTGTGCGGCCTCTTGCGCAGAGGCGCCCATTGCGACATCTCCGGTGACTATCGCGACCTCCCCCTCAAAATCGATGCCCCACTCTTCGCTGGCGACAGGGATATCATCGCAAGGGCCAATAAAGGCGTCTGAGCCACCTTGATACATCAAAGGATCAGTCCAAAAGCTTGGCGGCATTTCTGCTCCGCGAGCTTTGCGAACAAGCTCGACATGATTGACATAAGCAGAGCCGTCTGCCCATTGAAACGCCCTTGGCAGCGGTGATTCACACAAGGTTGGGTCAAATGGCATTTCGCTGGTTAACTCACCATTATTGAGTGCTAAATACACTTCGTTCAGTTGCGACTCGACGTGACTCCAATTATCCAATGCTTCCTGTAACGTTTGCGCGACCTCTGGTACCGCAACACACTTAGATAATGCTCTGTTAACCACAACCAGCAAGCCATCTCGACTGTCATTCTTTAAGGTTGCTAACTTCATAATCAATCCCTTTTACTTTTCTTGCCAACTGTAAACGTAGCTTTCATTTTCTGTCTGTTTCGCCGCCTCGCTGACATTAAGCGCATGGCGAGTATCAATCATCACCGCAACTTCGTCGGTAAACTTCTTCTTGTACTCTTGGCCCGCTTTAAACGCTTTCGGATGTGGTCCATGAGTAAAACCTGCCGGATGAAATGTCACCATGCCCGCCTCTATGTTGTCGCGACTGAAGAAGTCACCCGCGTGGTAGAACAAGACTTCATCGTAATCATCATTGTTGTGATAAAACGGCACCTTAAGCGCACCTGGATCGCTTTCAATCGGTCTTGGTACAAAGGTACAAATCACAAAACCCTGGCCCACGAAGGTGGTGTGAGCTGAAGGAGGAAGGTGATAGCGGTGAGACATGAGCGGCCTAATATCGCGCCAATTGACTCGCACTACGGATAAGTCGCCGTGCCAACCGATCGCATCAAGCGGATTAAACGGATAAGTCACCACGCTTACTTGCTCGTGGCGTTTGATGTGTACTTGGGTCGAGCTTTCTGAGTATTGGGCTTTAAACTGCTGATCAATCTTCGGCACATCCAGCACCGCAGGATCAAACACCGCATGATTACCCACCATGCCCTTTTCTGGAAGAGTATAGGCCGCGTCAGTGTTCTCAATCATCAATACAAACATCGGCTCATTGGGCTCCAAGCGCCAATTGGTTGAACGAGGGATCATCACATAATCCCCTTCGACGACTTCGAGATGCCCATAATCGCAATAGAGATCGGCACTTCCTTGATGAATAAACAGCAGTTCGTCGCCATCTGCATTACGAACCAAGTGAGTCATATCAGCGTCGAATTTCCAAACACGAACTTTGCAGTTAGCATTATGAAGAAGGTACGGCACTGACCAAGGCGAACCTTGCACAGACTGCTCAACGTAATTGAAATTAAACGCGCGCGGTTTTAGCTCCCCTTCCCACTCACTCCAACCTGTGGGTGCATGTTGGTGATGAAAATGGGAAGCCGGTCCAAAGAATCCGCTCCGCCCCGCTTCGCGTTCAAAAATCGCCTGTTCGGGAAAGTCTGCGTGCGCCTGCTTCGAGCACACTCCCTCCCGATGAGGGAATGTTATCCATTTATGCATCGTCTAATACCCCGCGACGGATCTGATCTTCTTCAATCGACTCAAACAGCGCCTTGAAATTACCTTCACCAAAGCCCTCATTACCCTTACGTTGAATGATTTCAAAGAACACAGGGCCGATAACCGTTTGAGTAAAGATTTGCAGCAAAATGCCATCTTTCGTCGGTGCTCCGTCGATCAATATTCTTAAATCACGCAAGCGGGAAACATCTTCTGTATGACCCTTCACTCGCTCGTCTACTTTTTCGTAATAGGTATCAGGGGTTGGCATGAAATCCATTCCACGCTCACGTAGGGTTTGTACCGTTTTGTAGATGTCATTGGTGGTTAAAGCTATGTGCTGAATGCCTTCACCGTTGTACTCACGGATAAACTCCTCGATTTGTGACTTGTCGTCGGAAGACTCATTGATAGGAATGCGGATTTTGCCACATGGCGCTGTCATTGCTCGGCTCACCAAGCCAGTGAGTTTGCCTTCAATGTCAAAGTAGCGAATCTCTCTGAAATTGCCGATGCGCTCATAGAAACCAGACCACACGTCCATGTTGCCTTGCTTGACGTTGTGAGTCAGGTGGTCAATTTCGAACAAGCCAACATCCATTCGAGACAAGCGTACTTGCGCATCATCGTAAAAGCGGAAATCAACTTCATAGATGCTGCCATCGTCATAACGGTCAACAAAGTAGAGCAAGCTTTCTCCGATCCCGTAAATCGCTGGGATGCTTAGCTCCATCGGACCAATTTCCGTGATGTACTCTTTGCCACCATTATCAAGCGCTTGCTTCATAGCGACCGCAGCATCACGCACTCTAAATGCCATGCCACATACTGACGGCCCATGAACTTTTGCAAACGCCTCTGCTTGGCTGTGAGGTTGTGCGTTGACAATAAAGTTCACATCACCCTGGCGATACAACCACGCCTCTTTCGAGCGGTGCTTAGCCACTTCTGCAAACCCAAGTGAATTGAACAAGTCTTTCAGGGCTTGGATACCTTGGTCATCTGCCGCTGTATATTCAACAAACTCAAAGCCATCAGTGCCAAGTGGGTTGTGCACATCGTTCATCTTTATGTTCCTCGTTATTGTTTTAACTACCGTGTCACTATCAATAACTTGGCTTACCTAAGCGTAAATTTGAACATTCCCAACACAATCCACAGTTAAGCAAATGTAAATAAAAACTGTAAACCCACCCTCAATAAGGAGCTAAAATCATTTAAAATCAATATAATAA
>NZ_JATABG010000395.1:0-3043 GCF_036533755.1 Vibrio sp. M260118
CGCGAGAGTGACATTATTTCTCGTTGGGGCGGGGATGAGTTTATCGTGCTGCTCAGAGGTAAAATGTCGGTGTTGACGGCAAGTAATAAAGCGGAAGAGATACTAGGCGTGATGAGAGAGCCGCTAGAGCTAGAAGGACAAACGATACCTATCCCAACTAGTATTGGTGTCGCTATTGCTTCGACAGGCGCTGACGCAGATAAGCTGATCAGAAACGCAGACATTGCCATGTATCAGGCCAAGCTCAAAGGGCGCGATAATTATCAAATATTTACTGATGACATGGCTCTAGATATCACCAAAAACTTCCATTATGAGCAGGACCTTAAACAAGATTTAGCCAGTGAACGTTTCCATTTACTCTATCAGCCTAAAGTCACATCTAAGGGGGAAATCGTCGGTTTAGAGGCACTAAGCCGCTGGAATCATAGTACCGACGGGGTTATCCCACCTACGGTATTCATTCCGCTTGCAGAAGAGTCTAATTTGATTATTGAGCTGGGTGAGCGAGTCGTTAAGTTGAGCCTTTCTCAACTGACGGAGTGGAGAGAACGCGGTTTTGCGTTAGTACCAATATCGGTCAATATCTCGGGCAGCCACTTGGTTTCAAAAGGGTTTATGCCGTTTTTGAGGGCTCAACTTCAACACCATGCCATTGAGGGTAAGTGGCTAGAAATTGAAATCACAGAAGGTGTGCTCGTTTCAGATCTTGAGCGTTGTATTGAGGTAATGTCAGAGCTTAAAGACCTTGGCATAAAGATATCCATTGATGATTTTGGAACCGGATATTCGTCATTGAATTATCTGAAGCGTCTCCCTATAGATGTATTGAAAATCGATCGCTCTTTCGTTGATGAATGTAGCAGCGTGCAAGAAGATGGGAAAATCTGTTCAACGATCATTAATTTAGCTGAAAACCTCGATCTCTCTACCGTCGCTGAGGGCGTTGAAACCCAAGAGCAGGTTGATTTCTTGCGAACGGCCGGTTGTGAGGTGTTTCAAGGTTACTATTTTTACAAACCTCTAAATGCCTCGACGGTAGAGACCTTGTTGAGCCGTGCTTCGGTTGTACACGGCTCCTAGAACAATTAATCATAGCTCTTGCTTTATAGGGGCGGCTACCAAACCGCCAAGGCGATGACCAATGGCAAGGTCAATAGATACAGCTCTAACCCTCTATCCATCAGAGAACGACAAACAGTTCGCACAATCTTAGCGCTCGTAAACAACAGCTCCCCAGCCAATGAGCTGATAAGTTGGGCTGCAACAATAGGTTTATTGGTTAGAAAGATATGCTTATTGGTATCGTGTTTCGAAAGTTCGATTGCTTCACGATTTGATAGATGATTCATAACTAAGCCCTCCCGTAAGTGATATACGTATTGTACCTACAGGCTCTCAAATCAAAATATCAGCTTTGGTAAATTGAATATGCTTATTGGAATGCGTGAGCCGAAGGGGAGGGGATGAAAATGGTTGAAAAAAACCGTCACAAATTTCAAGAGAAGATGTGTCTGTTCGCGAGTGAGTTGAGGGCAAGTGAGAGCGACGATATCAGCAAGCCAATCAACTATTCCCGTTCACTAGGAGGGTCCAAAAACTGGATCGGTTGCGGTTACATACATAAACCTGGCGTTGAAACCGAACATATTGATGCTAAGTTTCCTTTTTACTCGCTCGTGTATGTGATTAAAGGTGAAGGTAGTTACATCGATGAACATGGCAAACGTCACGCACTTTCGCCTGGATGCGCCTTTCAACGTCGTCCAAGAGTTAAGCATACGACAGTTGTTAATCCTGATAGTGATTGGCAAGAGTATTACCTCGATTGTAACGAAGCGCTCTATGAGCATCTGTGCACCCTATCCTTGATTGACCCTAACGTTCCTGTCTATAAATACGAGCCAAGCCAAAGTATTCAAACGGATATCGAAAAGCTAATGGAGCGAATGCAGAACGTTAGTGAAGACGAAGTTATTGATGCGTATTTGGCATATCTATCCGTTGTAAGAGCTTTGCTTACGCCTCATACCAGCGATGCGGTTCGTGGCGATATGGTGACTCAGAGCCTAGATGATTTTGAAACACTTTATATGACCCGCTTTGATCTCAAACTCTATTGCAGTGATAAAGGGTGGGGTTATGAGAAATTTAGAAAAGAGTTCAAGAAACAATTAGGCGTTTCACCCAGAGACTATTTAATCAGAAAGCGGATGGATGAAGCATGTCGATTGCTAAGATCGACCAACAAACGTATTTCTGAAATTGCCGTTGAGCTTGGATACAGTTCTCAATACGAGTTTTCTAATCAGTTCAGTCGAACCTTCAGTTTGGCGCCAAAGCACTACAGAGAAGGGGTTTAGCGTTTTCTCAAACCCCAATTTGGAATCCTAGTTATCGCGTATTGAACAGCTAGGTAGTAAGCCATTGAGATTAGACAGATTCGCTTAGTGGGGTGAACCTAATGATCGATTTCATATCGAGAGCGTATCAAAAAACCGGAGCACAAATATTGCTCAGTGAGGATACTACTCCCAATAGGAAGGAAGAAATTATGTTCAAATATTCATTGATTATCTCTGCCGCGTTAATCGCTCTTTTCACTTTTGTGCTTCCCGCTCAAGCGCATGACCATGGAATGAAGAAAGCCGACATTGTTGATGTTGCGGTAGAAAACGGCTCACTTAAAACCCTTGTTGCAGCAGTGCAGGCAGCGGACCTGGTTGATGTTTTAAAGGGCAAAGGTCCCTTCACTGTGTTTGCTCCTACCGACGAGGCTTTCGCTAAACTGCCCGCAGGGACAGTTGATATGCTGTTGAAACCAGAGAACAAGGACAAGCTTGTTGCTATCCTGACCTACCATGTCGTTCCTGGTAAAGTCATGGCTGCCGACGTCGTGAAACTAAGTAAAGCGACGACAGTTCAAGGCCAAGATGTGATGATTAAAGTGGCTAATGGTGCCGTGATGGTAGATGGTGCAAATGTAGTCGCAACTGATGTTAAGGCAAGCAATGGCGTCATTCATGTGATCGACCAAGTCATC
>NZ_JATABG010000396.1:0-3041 GCF_036533755.1 Vibrio sp. M260118
CATCTAAAATCGATGTTTTACCTGAACCTGTAGGGCCATTGATCAGAAACAGTGGATTGGAACCTAGCTGGGTAAAATCTATCTCTTCTTTGGTAGCAAAGGGACCAAATGCCTGCATAGTGAGTTTAATTGGTTTCATGGTCTGCCTACTGCTGATTTAGTTGCTTGATGATGTCTGAGATCGCTTTGTCTTGCTCATCGCTTAAGCTGCTATCTTGCGCCTCAAGGAAGAAATCACGGAACATATCCACTTCACTGCGCGCCAGTTTCGCCGCCGCCATTTGCTGTTCAACACCCACCAGCATTCCCGGTTTCTCAAGATGAAGAACATTCGGGTAGACCGCTCTTAGCTTCTCCATCGGATTGAGGATGGCGTGCTTGTCCATTAAACGCACTAGCAAGTAGTCTTCATTTTTGGGATCAGTTTTTCCTTGGGCGATGATCTCATCCAAATCACCTTCGACGATGCGCATTTCATGGGGTGCTTGAAGGTCAATATGCGTTGCAGACTTAAAGCCAGACTCATCCAGTTCAACCAAGGTCATACCTTTTTTCTGGTGTTGCTCTGAAAAGCTGTATTTCATCAGCGAGCCAGAATAGCGGATGAACTCCTCTCCCTTCTTTTGAGGCTGATGCAAATGACCAAGGGCTACATAATCAAACGGCATAAAGTGCTCATGGCTTACTCGGTCAGAGCCACCAATAGAGAGCGGCCTCTCTGATTCAGATTCAATTGCACCATCAACGAAACAATGAGAAAGCAGGATGTTTTTAGCGTTTTTATCAAATGCACTGGTTATCTCATCGCACAACAGCTTATGCGCGTCGTCGTGGGTCGATACTGGCTGTTTAAAATGGTGGCGAACAAGCTCGGGGTCATTGTAAGGCATGCCATAGAAGTGAACTTTACCAATATCTGACTCTAGCTCGATAGGAGTTAGCATATCGGTAAAATTGGAAACGATATGCAGGCCAGAATCCGCCATTTGCTGAGACGCAAAGCCTAAACGCTCTGCGCCATCATGGTTACCTGGAATAAGAATAATCGGTAGTTTAAGTTCCCCACACACGCGGTTTACGAACTGATTCATCAGCTCTATCGCTACGGTTGGCGGTACTGAGCGGTCGTAAACATCCCCCGCAATGACCAATGCGTCGACTGCATTAGCCTGGATATATTCAATGATCTGTTCTAAAACAACTTTTTGATCATCTAACAATGAGACATTGTGAAATTGACGGCCAAGATGCCAGTCAGAAGTGTGGAGAAATTTCATGTAAACCTAGCACTGTTCTTGTTAGGTAGACATGATAAGCGCAATGGGCGCTTGATGGATACAAAAAGTCGCACCGGACGTGCGACTTTTGCTAAGTTTGCTGAATAAACTAAGCCTATGGACGGTTTTTACAATGCTCAACCGCTTCGCTAATTAGCTCTAGCGCACTCTGCTCACACGCAGGAAGCTGAGCATCACTTGCACCTAATGGCGTTACTCGGTCTCCCCATTTAACATGCGAAGCACCCCAAGTTAAACCTGCACCAAACGCAGCAAGTAACAAGTTGTCACCTGGTTTAACAAAGCCCTGCTCTAAAGACTCACATAGTGCAATCGGCACAGTAGCAGCAGACGTATTACCGTAGTTGTGAATGTTCACGAATGCCTTATCTTGGCTAATTCCAGACAGGTCACATAGGGTTAGGATAATGCGAATGTTGGCCTGATGAGGAATCACCACATCAACATCTTCTGTTGACAGCCCGCTCTGTGCCAAAACACTTTGCGCCGCAGCACCCATACCTTTCACTGCGCGTTTGAAAATCTCTTTTCCGACAAAGTTAAAGTCCCAGTGACCGTTATCTGCTGCAAAGCGATCCATGCAGGTACCAAACTTAGGCACAGATAAAATATCGCGCCCTGCGGAATCACAGCCTAGCTGAGCATTCTGCAAACCTACTTGCTGCTCAGTTCTACTCAGAACAACTGCACCAGCTCCGTCGCCGAATAACACTGCCGTATCACGCATTGTCCAGTCGATAAAGAAAGACAAACGCTCAGCACCAATCACGATAACGTTTTTGTAGTTACCTGCTTGCATTAAGCGCGTCGCAGTTTCTAAACCATACACAAAGCCAGTACAGGCTGCATTTAAGTCAAAAGCTGCCGCTGCTGCAATTCCAAGGTTTTGAGCCACTTTTGAAGCAGCGTTTGGGATTAACGAGTCAGGAGAACAAGTTGCCAGTATAATCAGGTCAATGTCTTCAGCGGTTTTACCAGCACATGCTAAAGCGTGTTTTGCTGCGACTGTCGCCATATCCGACATATTAACGTGGCTAATACGGCGGTTTTCAATACCAGTACGAGTGCGAATCCACTCATCAGATGTATCTAGAAAAGTGCTTAGGTCTTCATTGGAAAGCGTTGCAGGTGGTAGGCATTTTCCCCAACCAGTAATTTCTGCATAGAAGTTTTTCATTTAGAGCCTTTAATTTAGTTATTTGTATCTCTTGCTTTAAACAGAGTATAACTAGCACCCGTAGCAACTGTCATCAAATAGAAACAATAACGAGATAGATATCATGTCAAACTTCATCACACGCTGCCCATCTTGTTCGGCTGTTAACCGCGTACCCACAGAGCGCGTTTCTGAATCTCCAACCTGTGGCAAATGCAAAGCTTCACTTCTCGATGGCGCTCCTATTGAAGGAACCGAGGATAACTTTGAAGCTATATTGAACAGCAACACTCCCGTTGTTGTCGATTTCTGGGCCCCTTGGTGTAACCCATGTGTCGGTTTTGCACCTGTATTTTCTGATGTCGCAACGGAACGAGCAAAAGATGTTCGATTCGTAAAAATAGACACGGAAAGCCAACAAAACTTAGCCGCCAAGTATCAAATTAGAAGCATCCCTACTGTTATGGTATTTAAAAATGGCAAAAGAGTAGATGTTATAAATGGCGCCCTTCCTAAAGGTCAATTTGATCAGTGGCTTAATCAAGCACTAGCCAAATAGTAGCCAGTCTATTTATTCAAATAAAAGC
>NZ_JATABG010000397.1:0-3033 GCF_036533755.1 Vibrio sp. M260118
TACTAGTTCTGCGATCGGAGGGCCTCCGATGGCGCTGCTTCTTCAGCATCAAGAGGCCAATCAGTTGCGCGGAAACCTATCTGCGTTCTTCGTCTTTAGTTCTATCATTTCGCTAATAATCCAGATGCCGGCAGGGTTTTTAACTTTGCATCATCTTTGGATAACTGTGCCTTTAATCCCAGCGGCTTGGGTTGGATATAAGTTGGCTATGATGACAACCCAATCATTGCCGAAAGAGAAAATTCGCATTGGTGCATTGCTACTTTGTTCTATAAGTGGGGCTACGGCGGTGTGGCAAGGTCTAAGCTAACCGCCCCCTGTTCATCTTACGTTAAGGAAAAACCATGATACTGGAAGTCGCAATCTTAGATGTGAAGCCTTCTTTGGAGGAGGAGTTCGAGCAGAATTTCGCTCAGGCCCAAGCTATTATTTCAAGTATGCAAGGATACGTTTCGCATCAGTTGCAACGTTGTATTGAGAAACCCAATCGCTATATCTTGCTGGTCAATTGGCAAACACTGGAAGATCATGAGCAAGGTTTTAGACAGTCGGCGGAGTATCAGGAGTGGAAGGCGCTTCTACACCATTTTTATGACCCATTTCCAACCGTAGAACATTACCAAGCGGTCTACGGTTAGCTTAAGGAGAAACACAGTGCTTAGAATTCTAGGAAACATCATCTGGTTCCTATGTGGTGGAGTTATTATGGGATTGATGTGGTGGTTCTTTGGGCTACTGGCTTTTATCAGTATTGTTGGTATTCCTTGGGGTCGCGCCTGTTTCGTTATGGGTAACTTCTCGTTCTTTCCATTTGGTCAAGAAGCCATTGCCCGTGATGAGCTGACCAATGCAACAGACATAGGAACAAGCCCACTCGGTATGGTAGGTAATATCATTTGGTTTTTACTGGCAGGAATCTGGCTTGCGATTGGTCATATTATGTCAGCGGTGGCCTGTTTTGTTACCATCATCGGTATTCCATTTGCGCTTCAGCATCTTAAGCTGGCGTATATCTCTTTGGCGCCAATCGGCAAGACGGTGGTGCCTAAAGAGCAGGCAGCAATGGCGAGATATTCGAAATAGAATTAACAAAGAGGCTTGGTTAAGCCTCTTTGTTTATGGTGATTAAAGGGCTTCGCCGTAGATATCAAAAGAGAAGTATTTAGCAGCGATCTTGTCGTAAGTACCATTTTGGCGAATGGTCTCAATCGCTTGGTTAAACTTATCTGCGAGCACTTTATCGTTATGACGTAACGCTAGGGCTGTGCCTTCGCCGATATAGGCTTTATCCGTTACGGCTTCGCCCACGAACTCAAAACCTTGACCAATATCTTTATCTAAAAAGGCGAGAGCAAGCTGATCGGCGTTACCAAAAGTCAGATCCAATCGGCCATTGCCCATATCGATGTAAACCTCATCTTGGCCTGAGTAGCGTTTTATCTCAGCTACGCCAGCAAACATGTCTGTGACGTATCGGTCGTGAATTGTCCCTCTTTGAACACCAATTACTTTGCCTTTCAGACCTTGCTTGGTCATTTGAACATTGCTGCCTGATTGAGCGACAAAGCGTGCTGGAGTTTGATAGTACTTGTTGGTGAATAGGACTTTTTTCTTACGCTCTTGGGTGATGCGCATTGAAGCCATGATGACGTCGGATTTTCGTGCTAGTAGGCTTGGAATGAGTGAATCCCATCCCTGTGAAACCCAGGTACACTCTAGTTTCGCTTCTGCACAAAGGGCATCGGCTATCTCGATATCAAATCCCACCGGTTTGCCACTCGCATCCTTATAGTTAAACGGTGGGTAGGTAAAATCAGAGGCTAATCTGACCTCTTTTGCTATCAACGGAGCCGACAATAGCGCAGCGGCGCAAGCAAAGGCACTAAGCAATTTGTTCATGTGTAATATCCCTATTATTTATTTGGATGGTGTCAGGGCTGCTGAAAAGTTGCAAATGATTTCACTGACTTCTCGCATGCTACCCTCTGACCCGATGGTGATTCGAACACAGTGGTTTAAGCTTGGTTCGTGGCTCTGATTGCGAGTCACGACTCCATGGCTAATCAAGTACTCAAACAGCTCAATACTTGGCTTTGTTCGGATCAGGACGAAATTGGTTGAAGAAGGATAAATCGCGTCGATCCAATCTAATGACTGTATGCGCTGAATAAAGGCATCGCGTGTCTTTACTAGAGCACGAGTGTTTACTTTAACTTGCTCAATGCCTTTTGGACTTAAGGCTTTGAGAACGATCTCTGCGGAGCAATCTGGCATTGGGTATGGCGGAACTAACTTGGAGATGAAACTCATAACGCTTTGAGAACCAACAATAAAGCCACAGCGAACCGCCGCTAGCCCAAACGCCTTTGACAGAGTGCGTATGACGATCAGGTTAGGATACTGGTCAATAAGGTCAACGACGCTCTCATCCAGTTCAAACTCGATATAGGCTTCATCGACGACTATCAGCGCTTTGTCTTGGGTATTGTCTAAAATGGTGACAATATCATCGCGAGAGAGTAGTTGGCCCGTCGGGTTGTTTGGTGAGCATAGAAACACTAAATTAGCCTCAGCTGAGGCAAGTATGATGCTATCAACGTCTAAGCTAAATTCGGGAGCTTTAAGAGGGCAATCAATAACCTTGACCGACATTGATTCTGCGCAAAACTGGTACATGGCGTAAGTAGGAGAGCAAATAACGATGCTATCTTTGCTCGGCTGACAAAACGTTCTGACGATGAGATCAATCGCTTCATCGGCACCACGAACCGCGATGGTGGGCTGCGATGTGTTGCAGTAGTCTTGGTATGCAGCCGCGATATCATGGGGTAAGAAGTCAGGGTAGCGGTGCAGAGCTTGTTGCTGATCGGCAAAAAAGAGAGGTTGTTCAAGTTCATTCGCATTTAGCCACAATCTACCGCTGCCACCGATACGTCTAGCTGACTGATATGGTATTAATTTTTTTATGTTCTCTGGAGCTAGCTTCTCAGCAAGTGACGTCATCTCTTGTGCCTCATTTGAATACCTAGTCAT
>NZ_JATABG010000398.1:0-3028 GCF_036533755.1 Vibrio sp. M260118
TTCCGATTGACGGAAACGATGAGTTCTCTTCCTTTGCTAGGCAACTTAATCGGGTAATTGAGCAGCAACTAGAGTATGAACAGAACCTAGTACAAGCCAAAGATAGCGCTGAGATGGCGAACAAAGCGAAAAGTATCTTTCTCGCTAATATGTCTCACGAAATTCGCACCCCACTCAACGGCATCATAGGTATGACGGAAATACTCTCTGATAGCCATTTAACGACAGGTCAGCGAGAAATATTGGCTGATGTAGAAACTTCATCTCATGCTTTGCTGCTGCTCATTAACGATGTGCTCGATCTGTCTAAGATTGAGTCTGGAAACTTAGTGCTCTCAGAGAGCAGCGTTGATGTTCGAGAGGCGGTCTATGAAGCGCTCAGCATGGTGTCGGCCAATGCGCTTAAGCAGCAAGTGGAACTACAAGTCATGTTTGGCGACCAATTGCCGGCGGTTATTCGTATCGATGACTTTCGCTTTAAGCAAGTGCTGATGAACTTATTGAGCAATGCGATTAAGTTCTCCCGCAACGGGGTAGTTAAAGTTGAGTTAGACGTAAACGAGGACCGACTTAGCTGCCACGTAATAGATAATGGCATCGGGATTTCACAGAGCAAGCTTGATGAGATCTTCCACCCGTTTATTCAAGAAGATGGCAGTATTACTCGTCGCTATGGCGGTACTGGGCTTGGATTGACAATCTGCCGTCAATTGATTGAGCTTATGGGGGGAGAGATAGAAGTTAACTCGACCGTTGGTGTCGGTAGTCGGTTCTCTTTTTATGCACCAATCAAGGTCGAAATTGAGAAGAAAAATATCGAGCAACTTTCTGACCGAGCGATTGTTATTGCTAACAGTTCAGTTTATCAGCCACTTATCGTCAGCGAGAATGCTAGGTTAGGATTGGAAACGGATGTCTATGAGACGGTTGAGGGCGCGTTGAATGGCCCTCAGTCTGCTGCGCTCGTCATGTACTGCACTGATAGGAGTCGGAGCACGCGTCCAGATGTTGCCAAATTGCGTACCCAGTTTCCTGATGCTGAGATCATCGGCTTACATCATCATCTATATATGAAGCCAGAACTCGATGTACTGTTAGGCACTCCAGTTACGCTACCTTTCCTTGGTCGCAGGTTCTACTCTGTGGTTCGGGCTGCTCTGGATCAATGTCAGAGTCCAAATGAAAACCCATCGGGGGCGCATCCAGAGTTCCAACTTCAAGGGGTAAAAAAGGTATTAATTGTTGAAGACAATTTAATGAACCAGAAAATCGCCTCTTTCTTCCTCAATAAAATTGGTATCGAGTACTCAATTGCCAGTAACGGGTTAGATGCACTAAATGCAGTGAGAACCGGAGAAAATTTCTGCGCGATCCTAATGGACTGCATGATGCCGATAATGGACGGGCTTACGGCGACTCAAGAAATTCGTCAATGGGAAAGGGAAAGTGGTCGAGAAAAAGTGCCGATCATTGCACTAACAGCGAGTGTTTTACCCGAAGAGATTCAAAGCTGCTTTGATGCAGGGATGGACGCTTATCTTCCTAAACCTTATAAATCGCAGCCGCTGTTCGATAATTTCGAGCGGTTAAATGTAACGGCTTAACTTGGCTTGTTAATCTGCTCTAAATCATCAAGAGGAAGCCAATTCACTTTAACTCCGGCTTGAAGAAACATCTCTTGGCTTACTTTGATCTTGTCTCCCCAACGTGAGAGAAAATCTTCGGTCTGCTCTGGACAGTGAACGGCAGCAATACCAGTTTGAATGATCTTAGCAGCACAGTTTGGACACGGGAAATGGGTCACCCAGATTTCACATCCGCCTAGATCGCGCTTAGCAAATAATATTGCGTTCTCTTCAGCGTGAAGCGTTTTTAAATATTTCATCTCTCGATCATCAGTCATCGCACTATCTGAAATACCGTGAGGGTAGCCATTGAAACCGACGGAAACTATGCGGTTCTGTTTGGTGATAACTGCGCCAACTTGAGTGGAGGGATCTTTACTCCAAGAGCCAACAAGTTCTGCCATTTGGTAAAAGCGTTGTGCCCATTTTGAAATCATTCAAGCGTCCTCTTAGGGTAGCTAGCAGTTAGACATAAGCCAGTTGCTGCTAGAGATAAACGTAATGTGATGTGGATCTGCCTCTAATATCCTTATTTATCGCCATTTAGTCCAGTAAAACTGGGAGGAGCACCTGCTATTGGTTAACGAGTCGCCATTTAATGAGACTTAGATCACTTAATAGACTTAGCCTATTGTCTCATTGAATCGGTGATCGCCTTGTTGGTGTGTGCGAGATCTCTTACAAGTCCGTGAGTATTATGAGAGCCAGTTGATGAGAAATGAGATGATTTTTGTCATAAGTTGCTGAAATAAATAGCTATGCATGTTTCTTGACCACTAGAGAAATTCTCACTAACCGAAAAGTAGCATTGTGATTAGTGCGCCAAGCTCATAGTCTTAAGTTGTCAGCAGGAAGCAGACACGGAACAGGAAAGACCCAAGGATAGGTCATCTTCAGGACGAAGATTCGATTATTCAGGATGAATAATTGGCATGGAAAGCGAAGGACATTGGCTGGACGCTAGTAACTAGGATGGTTACACAAGGAAAGACAATGGACGCTTAACGGACTAAGGCAATTTCTATCAGGATGATAGAGTCAGGACACCGCTTAAGGATTAAGCGATGAGAGTTAGCGAGGATAGCTAACGGGCTGGATTGCCAAGGACACCGCTAGGATGGCGATGATAAGGACAGAGCTGAAGGATTCAGCGTACTATCAAGGAATAGATGCAGGGAGCACCTATTAGTAGCAGGATTGCTGCGAGTAAGAATAAGCCCCACTAGGCGCAAGCTTAGTGGGGTTTTCTTTTGTCTGGAGCATTAGACCCATAAAAACAAAAAGCCAACCTCAAGAAGTGAGATTGGCTGGTATAAGTGTGAACAATATGTGTTCACCAACAACGTCAGTTGGCTAGGTGACCCAACAACTATGAAGGGTCAAAATAATAAATGCAGTATATG
>NZ_JATABG010000399.1:0-3023 GCF_036533755.1 Vibrio sp. M260118
CACGTGCTTGGCGCTTGCGCTCTTCGCGTAGCTTAGCCATCTCGCTGTTATCTGGTTCAGACTGACCGCTTTGCATCGCAGCAGCTTGCTTCGCTTTTGCTTTAGCGATGGCCGCAGCGACAGCTGGCTTCACTGCTTTCTCTTCAGTCTCAGACTCTGATTTTTGTGCTTTAACACGGGCGATTGCCGCGGCAATTGCGTCATCACCACCGCTTGATTTCATCTCTTTACGACGTTCATCGGCGGCTTTTTTGAAGCGATTTTCGCGCGCGGCCTTATCACGCTCTAGGCGAGCTTTTTTCTCTTCAAAACGGATTTTGGCGCGCTCAGCGGCTTCCGCTTCTTCTTTGCGAGTACGGATCTCTGCTTTGGCTTGACGGTAGTATTGAACCAGTGGGATCTCACTCGGGCAGACAAAGGCACAAGCGCCACACTCAATACAGTCTTTAATATTTAGCTCTTCGCACTTGTCAAACTCTTCTGCTTTTGAGTGCCAGTAGAGCTGCTGTGGAAGCAAAGACGCAGGAC
Source organism: Vibrio sp. M260118 (assembly GCF_036533755.1). Taxonomy (NCBI): domain Bacteria; kingdom Pseudomonadati; phylum Pseudomonadota; class Gammaproteobacteria; order Vibrionales; family Vibrionaceae; genus Vibrio; species Vibrio sp. M260118. The sequence continues at coordinate 529 of NZ_JATABG010000399.1, forward strand.
ACGCTTCCGCACATTGGCCACAACGAATACACGCCATTTCATACTGGTTTGGCGAAATCTCCTTGCGAGTTGGCGCAAGAATACAGTTTGAGGTTTTGGTGATCGGTACCTGCGCATGAGGCAAGGTGAAGCCCATCATAGGCCCGCCCATAATAAGGCGCGGTAGCTTTTTGTCCGCTTGGTAATCGAACTCTTCCAGAAGCGCTTGCACAGGTGTCCCTAGCATGGCCCAAACGTTTCTTGGTTGCTTGAAGGCGTTACCCGTTAAGGTGACAATCCGATCGACTAATGCTTCGCCATCGCACACGGCGCGTTTTATCGCATAAAGTGAACCGACGTTTTGCACTAGAACACCAATATCAGCAGGAATGCCACCATTTGGTACTTCTTTATTGGTCAGAATCTTAATTAGCTGTTTTTCACCGCCTGATGGATACTTAGTCGGTATCACTCGGATGACAATGTCTTTGTGCTCAGCTGCTTGCTGCAAAGCTTCAACCGCTTGTGGTTTATTGTCTTCAACACCAATGACAGTCAGCTTTGGCTTTAAGATATGCTCAACAATTTCAATGCCTTGAATGATATCATCCGCATGTTCTCGCATTAACATATCGTCGGCCGTGATGTATGGCTCACACTCAGCCGCATTGACGATCAAAATCTCTGTTCTAGCCAAACCAGATTGGATTTTTTTCGCGGTAGGAAAACCCGCTCCACCCATACCAGAAACACCCGCTTGGCGAATTTTCTCAATCAGCTCATCAGGCGCTTTTTGAGTAAAGTCGCTCCATGATTCACGCTCACCCCATTGGTCAGCCATGTCAGGCTGAATTACAATACAAGTTTCGCTCAGGCCGGAAGGGTGTGCGGTGGTTCTTGGCTCAATGGCAACCACAGTACCCGAAGTTGGCGCATGTATAGGAAGCATAAAGCTGGTGTCGTATTTGGTCAGTGGCTGGCCTTTAAGAACCTGCTGACCAACTTCCACGGTAATCGTACCGGGTTTACCTATATGTTGTTTAACTGGCAGAACAATTTCATTTGGGATCGACGCTCGGGTCAGCGTTTTTGATACCGATTGTGATTTGTTTTCTGCTGGATGGACTCCTCCAGGGAAGGTCCATAGCGAGCCAGATTTAATTTGTTCGATGAGTGACAGCATACCAGTCCTTAACTCCCGCTTTTCTGCTGACTTGCGGAATCGGTAATATCAACAACGGGAATGGCGTCCATCTGCCACTTCCAGCTCGCTGTAGTGGTTTCTACAGGGATCATTTCAATACAGTCAGTTGGGCATGGCGCAACACACAAATCACAACCTGTACATTCATCTTTAATAACGGTGTGGAGTGCTTTGGTGCCGCCCACTATCGCATCAACAGGGCAAGCCTGAATACACTTGGTACAGCCAATACACATATCTTCGTGGATGAATGCCACGGTTTTCACTGTGTTTTCGAGATCATGTGCCGAGTCAGTCGCTTCAACGCCCATTAAGTCTGCCAGTTTCTCGATGGTAGCCTGGCCACCAGGAGGGCACTTATTAATGTCGTCGCCATTTGCAATCGCTTCTGCATATGGTCGGCAACCCGGATAACCACACTGGCCACACTGGGTCTGAGGTAAAATGTTGTCAATTTGGTCAACGATAGGGTCTGCTTCAACTTTAAAGCGAATTGAAGCGAAACCAAGCATCGCGCCGAAAATAGCGGCGAGTGCAACGATAGCGATAATAGCGATTAGAATTGAGCTCATTACAACTTCACCAACCCTGTGAAGCCCATGAAGGCTAAAGACATAAGTCCTGCAGTGATCATCGCAATCGAAGCGCCTTTAAATGGCACAGGTACATCGGCCGCTGCAATGCGTTCGCGCATTGAGGCAAATAGAATCAGCACTAATGAGAATCCGACCGCCGCGCCAAAGCCGTATACAATCGACTCAATAAAGTTGTGGTTTTCGTTGATGTTCAGTAGTGCAACACCTAAAACCGCACAGTTGGTAGTGATTAGTGGTAAGAAGATTCCTAGTAGGCGATACAGAGTAGGGCTGGTTTTGTGTACTACCATCTCTGTGAATTGAACCACCACGGCGATCACCAAGATAAAGCTCATGGTGCGCAAATATTGCAAGTTGAGCGGGTCTAGGATGTAGTTTTCTACTAGGTACGCGCACACGGAAGCTAAGGTCAAAACGAACGTTGTCGCTAACCCCATTCCGATAGCGGTTTCTAGCTTTTTAGAAACACCCATAAATGGACATAAGCCCAGAAACTTCACCAGTACAAAGTTATTGACCAGCACAGTGCCGACCAACAACAAAAGATATTCGGTCATAGTTATATAATTTAGAAATTCCGATCCCGACATTATCCTGCTTTGCTTGGGTAATAACAACCAAGGAAAGATAAGGTTTTATATTGTTGCATAAAAATTATACGAGATTGCGTTGGAAAAATTGAATAAATACGACCAGCTAAGGGAAATCTGGTGTTC
>NZ_JATABG010000400.1:0-3357 GCF_036533755.1 Vibrio sp. M260118
CACACGCTAAGGCTAGCCCTAACAAACTTCTTGCCATTGTGTATTTGGCTGATATTGCTATGACCATTAAGGCAACCGGCAGCAGTTCTAAACTCGGTAAGAACCGCCATGAAGGGCTAGTTGTGATCACCAAAGAGAATGAAATTAGCGTCCAGTAATGTAAGTAGAGAGTCATTTCCCTATGCCAAGAAAATTTATTAAACGCTTTATGCCTGACCACGACGTTATTAAACGTCAAAAGGCACTAAAGATTTTTGGCAATGTGCTATACAACCCTAACCTCTGGTGCCTCAATCGCCGTTCTGCTTCCGGTGCATTCGCTGTCGGTCTGTTTATGGCTTTCGTACCACTTCCTAGTCAAATGATTATGGCCGCTGGCCTAGCCATCGCTTGTGGTGTCAATCTGCCTCTTTCTGTCGCTTTAGTATGGGTAAGTAACCGACCATTGGTCCCCCATTCCTACTCGGCTGCCTAATTTGTGGTATTGGTTCGGCTATGCTCGGTTATTTTGGAATTCGTGCACTTTGGCGCTACTCTGTGGTTCGCAGTTGGCAACAACGAAAAATCAGAATAGGCAATTTACTCAAAAAGTAGAATTTGAATTGCGCGGTTTCCGACTCAACTAATAGCGAGTTGAAACCGTGTGAAAGCTAAGAATGATATTTAGCGTACTCAAGACGCTGAAAGGATGAAAAGGGTAAAGTAGCCCGCTAGAGTTTGACCACGCAAACATCGACCTCAGTTACCACTACCTCACGCTAAGGAGCGAGAGGTATTTAAACAAGAGATCTAAATTTAGCACTATAAAAGAGCTTGGTCTGTGCGGATTCGATAGCCTTGAAGACATTCTCGAGTTCAAGAGTAGAATGTTCGACACGCTGAGCACAATGATGCCATTTCTAGTGCCGAACAAATATCTCCCTTAAACTACTTTGAACTCAGCACCGCTGCAGGATTCAACTTGCTTGCTCTTGAAGCGGGATACCAAGTCGCTAACAGACTAAGTACGATCGCAGTGAGTGATACAACTAACACATCAGCGACGTTAACTTGAGAAGGCAAGAAATCAACAAAGTAGATATCACCGGACAAAAACTGATGGCCAATTAGCGTCTCTAAACCCGTAATCATGGTCGTCAAATTAAGGGCAACCAAAACACCAAACACGCTACCTACAACACTGCCGAGTACACCGGAAAATACCCCCTGCCAGACGAAGATTTTTTTCACCAAACCATCAGTCGCACCCATAGTGCGCAATATAGCGATCTCCGCAGCGCGATCTTTCACCGCCATCATTAACGTCGAAACTATGTTGAAGCTTGCTACACCAATCACCAACACCATCACTAGATACATAATGGTGCGGACTAGTTGAATATCTCGGTAAAGGAAACCATATTTCTGCTGCCAACTGCGCAGGTAGACATACTCATCTAGAGTGCGCCCGACTTCGCGGACAATATGGGTCGCGTTAAGCACCTCTGATACACGTACCGCCACGCCAGTCACTCCCTGTTGAAGTTTTGCGTAGCTCTGCGCATCTTTCAGTGGAATTAGCGCTAGGTTATGATCGATTTGCCCATTGAGAGTCAGTAGCCCCGCCACTTTTACTCGCACACGCTTTGGTGCTTGAACTTTCGTTGTTGCACCAGAGGTTGGAATCATGAGGGTCAAGAAATCCCCTTTATCCACATTAAGCAGACCTGCGATGCCTTTACCTAGAATAACTTGCTGCTCACCCGCTTGAAATGCTTGCCATACTCGCGAATCAACAAAATCGTCGAGATTAGAGACTTTGGTTTCTAATTCAGGGTCGATACCACGTACTTCAAGGGCTTTGAGTTGCGTGCCTTTTTCGGCCAAAGCGGTAAACTTAACGTAGGGTGCAGCCGCTTCAATTTTAGGGTGCTGCTCTACGTGTTGGATGATGTTTTGCCAACCATTAATCGGACCTCTCACGCCTTCAAACTCACCATGAGAAATCACAGATAACACACGGTCTTTGAGCTCTCTTTCAAAACCGTTCATTGCCGATAGGCCAATAATAATCACTGCTACACCGATGGCAATGCCAATAGTGGATGACATTGAGATAAATGACACCATCTTATTGCGCTGCTTGGCTCGGCTAAATCGGCCACCAATAAACAAGGATAAGGATGAAAACACTTACGCCCCCTCGATGTTGAGCAGCAAACCATCTTGCATATGCAGTTGACGGTCCATTTTTCCTGCCAGTTCGCCATCGTGAGTGACAACAAGGAACGCAGTGTTAGATTCTTGATTCAGCTCGCGCATCAGGTCATAGATGGCTAAAGCTGTCTTATGGTCTAAATTACCGGTTGGTTCATCCGCCAACACCAACGATGGATTATTGACCAAAGCACGCGCTATCGCCACACGCTGACGCTCACCGCCTGAGAGCTCAGAAGGTCTATGTTCAATACGATGGCTCAAACCCACCTTGTCGAGCAAAGCTTTAGCAGCGGTTTTGGCTTGGTTAACCTTTGCACCACCAATCAGCAGTGGCATAGCCACATTTTCGAGCGCACTAAAATCGGCAAGCAAATGGTGGAATTGGTAGACAAACCCTAGGTGTTGATTTCGTAACTTAGCTTGACGATTCGAGCTGAGCTGTGACAGTTCTTGCTCTAAGAAAGTGACATGCCCTTCAGTTGGTTCATCAAGCGCCCCGAGGATATGGAGCAAGGTACTTTTGCCTGAGCCAGAGGTACCAATGATCGATGCTAGCTCCCCCTTCTGAATATCGAAGCTGACGCCTTTAAGCACCTGAGTGTCGAATGCACCTTCATGATAGGTTTTACAAACGTTATGACATTGAAGAAGACTACTCATATCTTAAGGCCTCAGCTGGTTTTACAGAAGATGCGCGGTATGAAGGGAACAAGGTTGCGGCAAGGCTCAGCGCAATAGCCAACACCACAACAACACAAATCTGTACAGGATTAATCAAAATCGGTAGCTCGCCACCGACGGAAAACAAAGCACCCCCCGCACTCTCTAATAGCTGGTTTAGGTTACTCGCAAGCACTACCCCTAAACTGCCACCAATTAACGCACCAATAACACCACTGCTCGCACCTTGAACCATAAAAATGGCCAAAACTTGTCTATCTGTCATGCCTTGAGTTTTTAAAATTGCCACTTCAGACTGTTTTTCCATTACAACCATGATCAGGGCTGAAATAATATTGAATGCAGCGACGCCAATGATAAGACCAAGCATTAAGCCCATCATGTTCTTTTCCATTCGCACCGCTTGGAACAACTCACCGCGTTGATCACGCCAATCTTGCCATTGCCAGCCTTGAGGCAACGGCTTGTCACTCAGTT
>NZ_JATABG010000401.1:0-3009 GCF_036533755.1 Vibrio sp. M260118
TTGGCCCATCGGGCTGCGGTAAATCAACGCTCTTGCGTATGATTGCAGGCTTAGAAGATATTAGTGATGGAGCAATATCTATTTCAGGCAATGTCGTTAACGATACTCCACCATCAGAACGAGGAGTTGCGATGGTATTCCAGTCTTATGCTCTATATCCACATATGACCGTAGCAGAAAACATGGGGTACTCACTAAAAGTAAATAAAGTGCCAAAAGAAGAGCGAGACAAAAAAGTTCAACTAGTCGGCAAAGCTCTACAGTTAAAGCACCTACTTGATCGTAAACCTGCCCAGCTTTCAGGTGGCCAACGTCAACGAGTTGCTATCGGTCGCGCTATCGTGAGAGACCCAAAAGTATTCTTGTTTGACGAGCCTTTATCAAATCTTGATGCAGAACTACGTGTCGACATGCGCTTACATATTGCGAAGCTACACCAAGAACTCAAATCAACCATGATCTATGTAACACACGACCAAGTTGAAGCTATGACATTAGCTGACAAAATTGTGGTACTCCGCGATGGGAAAGTTGAACAAGTTGGCTCACCAATGGACTTGTATCACAATCCTATTAACAGATTTGTGGCCGGATTTATTGGCTCACCCAAAATGAATTTTCTTCCATGTAGCGTTAAAGATTGGGATCAAACAAGCTTAACCGTGAATCTAGATGTAGGCCATTCCATCACTTTACCAATACAGATAGATAAGATTGAAATAGGTAAAAAACTAACGTTAGGTATTAGACCTGAACATCTTACAACAAATCCAGATCTGATAGCACTTGAATTCCAATGTGAAGTTGTCGAAAGGCTTGGAGGTATGACATACATATTTGGCCAATGTGGTGGCGTGGATGACTTTAAATACCTGCACCATGGGGATACACAAGTAAAACCTGGCGAGTCAATTTCGTTATTTACATCACCTTCTTACTTACACATTTTTGAACCTGATGGAAACGCCATTAAATTTGATTCGGTACAATCAACACATTAACGTTTCAGTGCCAAAGAGCATTCAAATGCTCTTTGGCATAATAGGAACATCCGATAAAAACAATATAGGGTAATCTTTTGGCTACACTTAAAGACATTGCACAAAGGGCAAAGATTTCTACTTCCACTATTTCTCGCTTTCTTAACGAAGACCCTACTTTGTCTGTAAGTGAAGAGAAAAAGCTGGCTATTTTGGAGGCAGTCGAATCTCTTGGCTATCAATCCCCTAAACGCAGTAAAAAACAGTTTGTTCATCATGAAGTAACCAAAACTAATGAGTCAGTTAGCGTACATGATGTTGTTATGTTGAACTTTTTAACGCCTACACAGGAAATAGATGACCCGTATTTCACTTCTATTCGTGCTGGAATCCAAAATCGTTGCTTAGAAAAAGGCATCAATCTAAGAACACTTCATTTAGACCAGATCGATATCAATATAGATCTAATAGAAAATGCTCCCGCCATCATTGCAGTCGGTCATTTCTCCAAACATGTTGTAGATACGATATATCAAGCTAATCACAGTATCATATTTGTTGACTCGAATCCTTTAGGCAGCAAAACCGATGCACTCTTAATTGACCGGTTGGCGTTATCCAATGACGTTATGCAAAATGTGCTAAAAAGCCATTGTAAGCGACCAGCTTTTATTGGAAATAATGAGGAGCGTTTACATATTTTTCGTAAAATCACCAAAGAAAACGGGTTGTATCATGATGCACTATGTAAAGTGAGTAAAGAGTATTGCATCGAGTCGGGATATCAAGCGATGAAAGAAATGCTACAACTCGATGAGCTTCCCGACTTGGTCTACGCTGCGACAGATATGGTGGCCGTTGGTGTTTATCGGGCTATTTATGAGGCAGGATTAACCATTCCAAACGATATACAAGTCATTGGAACCAATGATATCTCTTCAGCCCGGCACATGAGCCCAAGCCTTTCTACAATGCGACTGTTCCCGTTCGAAATGGGAGAAGTAGCAATAGATATGTTTATTGAAGTCGTAGAAGGAAGAAAATACAAAAAAACGGTTTTATTTGGTCATGAATTTATCTGGCGAGATAGTTTTATAATTGACTAACTTCGATCCAAATTCAGGTTAGTAAGAAGCCATAAGTTATGAGAATTACCTAATTATTTTTTAGTTAGGCCATGCTCACAATTATATGAGTAAATTTATTTGAATAATTTATCCGTAATCACAACTACGCAAATCACTTTACTAAATAAGTCACTAACAATTTAATACCTCACCTATAAATTAGTTTTCGCTGTTATATTATTTACATCTTTAAGATAACCAAATGTGAATATAAAAAGGTGAATGTATGAACAAAGCCCTAAAGACACTAGCCATCTTCGGCTCATTATTGGCCTCGATGAAAAACAAAACGGTCTAGATTTGGTCTCAAAATGGTCGCAGGGCCAACGCATTCACTTGGTATATTTGAGTACTAGCTTTATGAAAAATGAATATAAATCAACGAAGTCGCTGATAACTCTTGTTTTTTAGAAGTAAGTTTTGCAAATGAAACTTGGAGCGTGCAGCGGGAATCGAACCCGCATCATCAGCTTGGAAGGCTGAGGTAATAGCCATTATACGATGCACGCATCATCTCTAAGACCGTTTCAATATGCCACAGATAACTGAAAAGAAAAGTAATTTTTGCCACTAAACGGGTTAAGTGGTGAACTAAGCATCAGATTGAGGCTCAGATGCTGTTTTTGCAGCCATTCTTCGCTATACAAAAGCCTTTGCGCTAACGCGATTCTTCCCTTCCAATTTTGATTGATACATTAGATGGTCTGCGTCATTAAGTGATTGGGTTAAGTCAGCATGAGCATAATATGCACAACCTAAACTCACCGTGACCCTGTTTGGGTCTTTGTCTAAACATTCAAAATCAATATTCCGAATGGCAGAACAGATGGCTTCGGCTATCGCTATGGAACGATTAAAACTCAGGTCACTGAGCACCACTGCAAACTCTTCACCACCCACTC
>NZ_JATABG010000402.1:0-3001 GCF_036533755.1 Vibrio sp. M260118
ATCCAACAACAAAGGCATCAATAAAAAAGGCGGTGGTCTATCGGCTGAAGCCCTAACCGACAAAGATAAGAAAGACATTAAACTCGCGGCAGAAATCAACGTCGACTACCTTGCGGTCTCATTCCCCCGCAACGGAGAAGACATGAAGTACGCCCGCAGGCTTGCAACAGACGCAGGTTTACAAACACGATTGGTAGCGAAAGTAGAACGCGCTGAAACGGTTGCGAGCGAAGAGAATATCGATGACATCATACTCGCTTCCGACGCGGTAATGGTGGCCCGGGGCGACTTAGGGGTCGAGATCGGTGACCCAGAGTTGATCGGGGTGCAAAAACAGCTCATTCGTCGCGCACGAAAACTGAATAGAACCGTGATTACCGCCACCCAAATGATGGAATCCATGATGGAGAACCCGATGCCAACTCGAGCGGAAGTCATGGACGTCGCCAACGCAGTACTTGATGGTACGGATGCAGTGATGCTCTCAGGAGAAACGGCCGCAGGTAAATACCCACTAGAAACGGTTCAATCTATGGCAAGCGTCTGCCTGGGGGCGGAGAAGATGTCAGCGGTGAACCGGTCAGGATATCGCATGGACACAGTCTTTGAGACAGGGGAAGAAACCATTGCCATGTCAACTATGTTTGCCGCTAACCATATGCGCGGTATCAAAGGTATTATCACGCTAACCGAATCGGGCCGTACAGCGCTTATGATGTCGCGTTTGAGCTCTGGGCTACCCATTTTCGCTTTATCACGTAACGAAAGCACATTGAACCTCTCAGCGCTCTATCGTGGCGTTTTTCCCGTCTACTTTGATGATAAATCAAATACAGGGTTACAAACCGCACAAGCCGCGGTCGCTACGCTCAAAGCGAAAGGGTTACTCGACGACGGTGATCTGGTGATCATCACTCAGGGAGATGTCATGGATGTCGTAGGCTCGACCAACTGTATGAGAATCCTTGCTGCATAACCTGCACTTCCCTTGTCTCTATGGGAGCGCTTTGCTCCCTTTTTTGATCATAGAAAGTTAGGCTTCTTGATGCACTTAGAAAACGATTCAACAAACTGAAATCCCGCATCCAATCCGAGCTGGTAATCGTGGAGAAGATCTTCTCGACGACTCATCAATGAACTTGAACGCAAAGGCTGGTCAGGCTTGATCTGGACAATAAAGCAATCATCCGGTGGCGACTGAAGAAAGTTTTGAGTTAGCGAATAGGTTTGATAGTGCACCATTAGCATGTCAGCTAAGCTCGAGTCAAACTTATCACCGAGTAGATGGCTCAAGCGATAGACATCGTCAGCACCAAATAACCATCGTCCACCATTGAGGACTTCTAAATGCAGTTTATCGGCTCTCTCTTGTTTCGATTTTTGCGCCCGTTCATTGATAAACAGCCCCCAATCTTGCTTCCAGCGGTTAAGTTTATCTTGCCAATGATTTTGAATGACATTGAATGAATCCCTTAGCCACTCCACAGATTGCTCTTGATTTGCCTCGACAATATCTGTTACTGAGTCCTCTCCTTCGGTGCGAATCACCACTATACACCGTGCTTCTCTACGCCAAGCCTCCTGTACAGGAATAGACGCAGACACACCGCCATCGACATATTCGCCATGAGGGAACTGCACAGCATGGCCGTAGAGTCGCGGAATAGCACAAGTCGCAATCAGTACCTTTCTCCAATCATCAGCCAACATCGGAAGGTAGTGATCAGAAAGTCGATAAGTATCGGTTACAGCAGCGTAGGCATGACGATGTGCCAAAACCTTACGCCCCATATCAACATCGAGTCGGTATGGATAATCACAGATCTTCTCCAGCGCCCAATCGAGCCCTAAATACTGATTATGACGAATATAGCGAAACAGGTGGAAAAATTCGCGGGCCGTGGTGAGGTCTAAGATAAACGACTGTCCTATCCCCCGTTGCCGACAAAGAAAAGCACATAAGTTCAGCGCCCCGGCTGATGTGCCATAGAAAGAGTGAAAAGGGTCGAAGTTCGATAAGAGAAATGCGTCAAGTACACCAGAGGTAAAAATTCCTCTTTGGCCGCCCCCTTGAGCAACCAATGCATTTTTACCGCCGGTATACTTTTTTAATTGTTGAGCATCAAGTGTTACCGCAGTATTGGTAACGACACCGCAGTTGCGCATTAACTGTACTAAGCTGTTGCAATGGCAGTAATACCGAACCCTAGTAGAACAGTGAATACTACCGCAGTAATGACAAGAGCGTATTTTAGATTGTGTTCCATAGACACCTCCTTATTGTGTAACAAAGTAATAACATCCTTATGAGGTATCTTCAATTAATACCTATTTTCCGTACGGAATTATGACGTTAGCATCACAATTGTTCGTAATGGCATTGAAATAACGCCAATAGAGAGATGTCTATCAGGAGGTAATCTAACTATGAACTTCATAAATTACGGCTTGTTTTAAAACGAGTATTTGACCCCCAGTGCAGCGCCTATTTGTAGTTCTGGTCCACCATATAGATTGAGTTCAGGGTGTACTTGGCCATACATATCCCAACCTTTACTCAAGTTCCAATTTAGTCCTAAGGGGATGCGAGCACCAAACTCTTTCCCGTCCCATTCACTCCAGCCACCGGCACCAACATACCAAGTGACAGGCGTATTAGCCTCAAAAGACCCACGCTTTAGGATATAATCGAATGCACCGCCATCATTACCGACAATAAAGCGGTACTGGTGATCCAATTCAACAACCACGCTCAGTTGTTGATCAACCGCCATACCGACCGTCAAGTCCGTCGATTTAGGCTCCTCAGCCACTGCAAACGCACTGCCAAATAGCGCAGCTACGCCAAGCAGAGCCGCTACTCCATTGCTATTCATAGAATCTCAATCCTAGTTAAATCAAACTGCAGTCAATTTTCCGGATTTGTAGGAAAAGGATGTCAGAGCAAGGTGAGCGGCAAGACAGGACAAGGCTAATACATCAGATGCAAAAAAGGAGGCCG
>NZ_JATABG010000403.1:0-3811 GCF_036533755.1 Vibrio sp. M260118
GGACTTATTGCTGAATACGGTATTGTTCTACCTAAAGGGAAGGCTTCGTTCAGGAAAGCTATTCCCGAAGTGCTCGAAGACGCCGAAAACCAGCTATCGCCCATATTACGAGAACTTCTATCACGACAGTACGAACGCTATCTATATATTGATGAACAAATAAGTTGGTTTGAAAACAAAGGAAACGAAAGCAAAACAAACAAGGCAAACGGGACTCCGCTGATATAGCTACTTAGCCATTATTACCTCAAGAACGGTAATAGTATTCAACCCCGATCATGGACATACAAGTGTTTAAGGTTTAAAGATACTTTTACTAATCTGATGTTAGTGGTTTGTAAGCGCGCAGTTAACTAGTGAGGTTTTTTTCAGCCTCACCGATATCTACATTCCATGGAAGTAGATCGGTTAGATCGTCACTTGAAGAACGCTTCGGCAACTCCCTGAACAGGTGTACGAAGTAGAAGTATGGATTAATGTCGTTAGCACGGCAGGTCCTAACCAGACTGTAGAGGTTTGCACTGGCCTTTGCTCCGTCAACAGAAGTCGAGAACATCCAGTTCTTTCGCCCAGTGGTAAAGGGGCGCACATCCCGTTCAGTCACGTTATTATCGATGCTGATATGACCGTCTTCAAGATACGTGAGTAGTTTTGGCCATTGGTTTATCGCGTAGTTGATGGCGATTCCAAGCCTACCCTTGGGCAGCTGTGTTTCTTTGATATTAACCAGCCAGTTATGGAACTCATCAAGGATGGGCTTCGCTTTCTGCTGCCTTATTTGTTGCCGTTTTTCTGGGCTTAGCTCTCTGGTTTCTTGTTCGATACCGTAGAGCCTTCCAATATAGTTCAGCGCTTTTTCTACACGACCTACTTTCTTGGTCGGTTGTGCTTTCTGAGCTTCGGTGAATTTACGTCTTGCGTGAGCCATGCAACCAGCCTGAGTGACATTTTTAAGAGTGTCATACACTGAATATCCATCAGACAGTAGATAACCAGAGTAATCACCAAGGAAGGCTTTGATGCAGTTTGCACCGCGTCCTGGTTGGTACTCATAGATAACCACTGGAGCCTCATGGAACTCACCACTGCGGTAAACCCACATGTACGATTTGCTCTGAGCGGTTTTTCCTGGCTCTGACAGTACTTGCACTGTGGTTTCATCGGCGTAGATTAAGCTTTCTGATAACAGCCGTGCTTTCATCTGGTCGATAATGACGTCAACTTTGTTTCCTAGCTGAACACACCAGTTTGCCAGAGTGCCTCGACTGATATCGATGTCACCTCGTTTGAGGATATCTACCTGACGATATAGCGGTAGCGCATCAACGTATTTTGCAGTGACGATTGCTGCGAAGGTCTCTGGACAACCGATACTTTTCGGGATCATGCTGGCAGGTTTTGGAGCGGTCACTATCTTGCTGCTGGTTTCGGTATGTTCACACTGACGACAGGCGTATTTAGTTCGCTCATGGCGGATAACACTGATTTTCTGAGGGATGATCTTCAGCTCTTCCGATGTCTCCACTCCGCACTTATGCAGTTCATGACCGCAGCATTCACAGTGTGGAGCATTCAGGGTATGAACCTGAACTTCCCGCTCCAGCTCTTCGGGTAAAGGTTTACGTCCTTTTTTATGATGAGCAGGCTCTGGTTTGTTCAGTGCATTTTGCTGCTCGGCTTCATTGAAGGTGCCTTTAACCACCTTTTCACTCTGAGAGGAGAACCGTTTGGATTTACTGAGATTGAGTTGCTCAAGCAGGAGTTCCACCCGAGTTTTGAGTTCAGCCATTTCTTCCTGCTGAGCCTGTAGTTGCTTGTCCTTAGCTTTGTTTTCTTCCTGAAGCGCTAACAACATCGCTTTCAGTTGTTCTACATCATCAGGAAGGTCACTCATCAGTCGGGCTCTTAGTCAGGATTATGCCGTTAGTCTGACAGGGAAAAAGGATCGTTCAACCCCTTTATGACGATCATGATTCTGGCTCACACTTCAAGGCCATATAAGGGTTGGTGAGCTTTAGGATGCTCCAGATTAAGCCCTGATAGTAACCACTGAAGTTGCTGCCTGGAGATAGCGATATGACCCGATTCATTAGGTTTAGGCCATTTAAAACGACCTTTCTCCAGTCGGCGGTAATAAAGCCAGAAGCCATTAGTATCCCAGAACAAGATCTTGATTTTGTCTCGGCCACGATTGCAGAAGATAAACCAGGCTTCACTGAACGGATCCATTTCCAACACATCAGCCACAATTAGAGACAGGCCATCAATAGACTTACGCATGTCGGTTATGCCAGAGACCAGATAAATCCCTGAGTTCGGTGTTAACACGTCAGTGCCTGTAACCAGTTCTGGATTTGGTGTGCTGGCATGTCAGCGGGAAGCTCAGCGGTCATTCCTGTTGGTAGTGAAAGCATTACCGACAGAGGAACACCTTTGCTTTTCGGGGTATCTTCAATCAGGACAGGATGCACTGCTTGTTGCTGTACGCGACCGTAAAGTTTTTTGCGCCAGTAATCAAAGGTATTTACCGTCAGTTGGTTTGCCTTGCAGAACGCGACAATGGATAACTCACTTTGGCTCTGCTGCTCAATGATTTCTGCCCAGAGTTGAGGCTTGTTCGATTGGTTCATCGTGACTCCTTGGTTGAGGAATCACTATGCCGAGAATGCTGAATTATTGGTAGGTGGGTTTAAATGGACGCTTACGTAAAAGCCAGTGTGAGCAGAAGGTTTTCAACGTGTAGGATTTATCCTGTTATTCATCTCACTACGTACTTTGCCAAGGGGTTGGTGGTGCACGGTGTCTTATGCTGGTTGATACTCTTCGTTTTTGGCGAGGCTTTGTTGCGTAATTCGATGGAACTAAATCAAGAAACTACGATCTGAGCGGCTACGCCCATCAATCGTCGTAGCCTCATGCCTAAACCTCGTTACAAAACAACTAACTGGAAGCAGTACAATAAATCCTTAATCAACCGTGGTTCCGATTCAGCGACTTAGCCATTACTACCGCACTGATGGTGAAACGCGTTTTCTCTATGCCCTTGAGAGCGCTGCAAGGTTTTCTAGACTCCGTATTTAAGCTGGCTAACATCCCGCTTGTTTGCCCGCACTACACCTGTATAAGCCGCCGAGCTAAGGAAGTTGAAGTTTCATTTAAAACCAAAACCAGAGGAGCAATACAACATCTGGCCATTGATGCCACTGGCCTCAAGGTTTATGGCGAAGGTGAATGGAAGGTCAAGAAGCATGGAACTGATGGGAAGCGAAGAGTCTGGCGTAAGCTGCATATCGCGGTAGATACAAGCACCCACGAAATAGTCGCAGCAGAGCTGAGCTTATCTAACGTAACTGATGCCGAAGTGCTCCCCAACTTACTCAAGCAAACACGTCGTAAAATCATTGAGATATCAGGCGATGGCGCTTATGACACAAGGAATTGCCATGATGCCATACGGATCAAGCGAGCTGTTCCGCTCATCCCGCCAAGAGAAGGAGCAGCCTTCTGGGAACAAGGGCATCCTCGTAACTTAGCGGTAGGTTGCCAGAAGCTCTACGGCTCCAACAAGAAGTGGAAAAAGCGGTATGGCTATCATAAGCGCTCTCTGTCAGAGACCGCAATGTACCGAGTAAAACAGTTGCTAGGTGGGAAATTAAGTCTAAGAAATTACAACGCTCAGGTTGGCGAGACTTACGCCATGATCAAAGCACTGAACAAACTTACAGGGCTTGGTATGCCTGAAACTCAGTATATTGTATAAAAGTCGCTCAACTTTAGGAGGTTTGGTTTCTCGTCTGAATTACGCAACAAA
>NZ_JATABG010000404.1:0-2982 GCF_036533755.1 Vibrio sp. M260118
CGTTTGAAGTACCCGCATCGATTATATTAGACAAGCGTAAACTGCATAGCCAGAGTTTTAAAATTAACAACGATTCACACCGAGTTTTTGGCCTGTCATACCAGTCTCATTTTATTTGGGGCATGACGGCGCAGATTATTCAAGCGATGCAAAGCCATATTATGCTCCAAGACTAACCGTATGACGTTTACCAACATCACTGTTCACATTAGTTAAATTACCCATCAATAAAGCAAACGATTTCCTGCGACAGAGATAATACAAAATCGCCGTAGCATTATTTTATCTAATGCGAGGAATTAGCATAAATCACATGTAGCACATCATTTTCGTGAACAAAAACCTGTTTTGAGTTGAACACTACAGCACTTGAATCAAATCATGATTTAGATCTAGTTTTTGTGAAACATTTTTATGCAAAATAGGCCCCGACTTATTTCCTGTTCCCAAAAATGAGTATCACAAAATGAATACTACTACTTCTGCGGTTTCTTCCGCACAATCCTCTAGTAAGTTTACTTACAAGGATTTCACTTGGTGTCTGTCGCTTTTCGGTACTGCGGTAGGTGCTGGCGTACTTTTCCTTCCAATCAAAGCAGGTGCTGGCGGCTTTTGGCCATTAGTTATCCTTGCGCTAATCGCGGCACCAATGACTTGGTTCGCACACAAATCTCTCGCTCGATTTGTTCTATCGGCGAAAAACCCTGAAGCTGATATCACTGATACAGTAGAAGAGCACTTTGGTAAGACTGGCGCAAACATCATCACTTTTGCATACTTCTTCGCTATCTACCCAATCGTTCTTATCTACGGTGTTGGTATCACTAACACAGTTGATTCGTTCCTAGTAAACCAAATGGGCATGGAGTCGATTCCACGCTGGTTACTTTCTGGTGCACTAATCGCTGCCATGACTGCCGGTGTAGTATTTGGTAAAGAGCTAATGCTAAAAGCAACGTCAGCACTGGTTTACCCTCTAGTATTCATCTTGCTTGCACTTTCTTTCTACCTAATCCCAGATTGGAACAGCTCAATGATGTCAGTAGCTCCTGACTGGGCGGCAATGCCTTCTATCGTTTGGCTAGCAATTCCAATCATCGTGTTCTCATTCAACCACAGCCCGGTAATCTCTCAGTTCTCTAAAGAGCAACGCCGCGTTCACGGTGACAACGCAGTTAAAAAGACTGACGCTATCACTGGTGGTGCAGCAATGATGCTAATGGGCTTCGTAATGTTCTTCGTGTTCTCTGTAGTGCTTTCTCTATCTCCAGAGCAACTAGCAATGGCTAAAGAGCAAAACATCTCTGTTCTTTCTTACCTAGCGAACGTTCACGAATCTCCACTTATCTCTTACATGGGTCCACTGGTTGCTTTCGCTGCGATTACTTCAAGCTACTTTGGTCACTTCCTAGGTGCTCATGAAGGTCTAGTAGGTCTAGTTAAATCTCGCTCTGAAACACCAGTAAGCAAGATCGAAAAAGGCTCTCTACTATTCATCGTTATCACAACTTGGATTGTCGCTATCGTTAACCCAAGCATCCTAGGCATGATTGAAACAATGGGGGCTCCAATGATTGCGGCTATCCTGTTCCTAATGCCTGTGTTTGCAATGCAAAAAGTTCCTGCGATGGCGAAGTACAAAACTTCTGCACCTGTACAGATTTTCACAGCAATCTGTGGTATCGCAGCCATTACTTCTGTAATCTACGGCGCTCTTTAATCTTTGCTTGTAATAAGCGTGATTAAATCAAAACTATAACGATAATAAAAAGCCTCCCTCTCCCTGGGAGGCTTTGTTCTGAGGTAATCGATATGATTAGTGTTTTTGATATCTATAAAATCGGCGTTGGCCCTTCTAGTTCACACACTGTAGGCCCAATGAAGGCAGGTAAAGAATTTATTGATGACTTACGCTCAATGGGAAAATTGCGCGACATCACTAAAATTACCGTCGACGTATATGGATCACTATCACTGACAGGGAAAGGTCACCACACAGATATCGCGATCATCATGGGTCTTGCTGGCAATACTCCTGAAAAAGTAGATATCGACTCTATTCCGAGCTTCATCGCTCGTGTAGAAGAAACTGAGCGCCTTCCTGTTGGCATGCACTATCATACAGTATCGTTCCCAAAACAAGGTGGTATGAACTTCCATACTACAAATCTCGATCTGCACGAAAACGGCATGCAAATTCATGCTTGGATCGGTGAAGAGAAAGCTTACTCTAAGACTTACTACTCTATCGGCGGTGGTTTCATTGTTGATGAAGAGAACTTTGGTAAAGCGGAAGAGAACCCAGTTAAAGCGCCTTACGAGTTTACTACAGCTGAAGAGCTTGTAGGCCAATGTAAAGACAGCGGTCTATCAATCAGCGCGCTTGTGATGAAAAACGAGCATTCTCTGCACTCTGATGAAGAGACGCGTACTTACTTCGCTAATATCTGGAAAACCATGCGTGAATGTATGGACCGCGGTATGAACGAAGAAGGTATTTTACCTGGTCCTCTTCGAGTTCCTCGTCGTGCTGCTGCACTACGTCAGCAACTTCTAACCTCTGAGAAAACAACTAATGACCCTATGTCGGTTGTTGACTGGGTCAACATGTTTGCTTTTGCCGTTAACGAAGAAAACGCTGCCGGTGGTCGCGTGGTTACAGCACCAACCAACGGCGCATGTGGCATCATTCCTGCGGTACTGGCTTACTACGATAAGTTTATCCAAACCGTGACAGAGAAAGACTATATCCGTTACTTTGCAGCATCTGGCGCAATCGGCGGTCTTTACAAACGTAATGCTTCAATCTCTGGTGCAGAGGTTGGCTGTCAGGGTGAAGTTGGTGTGGCATGCTCAATGGCAGCGGCTGGCCTTGCTGAACTGATGGGTGGTAGCCCAGAGCAAGTATGTATGGCGGCTGAAATTGCAATGGAACACAACTTGGGTCTAACTTGTGACCCTGTCGCGGGCCAAGTGCAAGTT
>NZ_JATABG010000405.1:0-2969 GCF_036533755.1 Vibrio sp. M260118
CCACTAGCTGATTGATACGGTTAGTTTCTAGACCTGCAAGATCTTTAATGAAGTCCGGAGCCTTAATACCCGCAGCCCAAACCATGATTTGTGCAGGGATTTTATCGCCATCTTTGGTCACCAGGCCATCTTTGTCCGCCTGCGTCACCATAGTCGCCGTACGAACATTAACGCCGAGTTTAGTTAGCTCTTGATGGGCAGCACCAGAAATACGTGGAGGTAACGCTGGGAGAATACGTTCGCCCGCTTCAACAAGGTTTACATTTAGCTTGCTTGAATCAAGATCACCAAAGCCATAGGTACGCAGTTCTTTAACCGCGTTATGTAGCTCTGCTGAGAGTTCAACGCCTGTCGCGCCCGCACCAACAATCGCGATATCAACCGTGCCATTACCGTTTTTCGCGTGAAGTTTTAAGAACTGGTTGTTCATCTCGGTACGGAAACGGTGTGCTTGCTCAGGGCTATCAAGGAAAATACAGTTATCACGTACACCTGGAGTGTTGAAGTCATTGGATGTTGAGCCAATGGCCATGACAAGGATGTCATACTCTAGCTCTCGGCTAGGCATCAGTAGCTCGCCATGATCGTCTTTTAGCTCATGCAACTTGATCACTTTACGCTCGCGATCAATATCTTCTAGGCTGCCCATCTGGAAATCAAAACTGTGGTTTTTCGCATGCGCACGATAGCTAAGCGCATCCACACCCTCATCTAGAGAGCCAGTCGCTACTTCGTGCAAAAGTGGTTTCCATAAGTGACTTGCTTTACGATCGACTAGTGTAATTTTTGCGCGGCCTTTACGACCAAGAGTACGGCCTAGTTTAGTTACAAGCTCTAATCCGCCTGCACCGCCGCCTACTACGATAATTCGTGTCACAACAACTTCCTCAAAAAATACAATAAAACTGGTTCGAGCCGAAAATCGCCTCGATATAATTCTGTTTTTTGGGTCTACTGGCACTCGACTGCCAGCAAATACCTAGACTTAATACGCCAGGCAATATGACACGTTTATTGGATAAAAGAGCTCAATGGCTCTAAAACTACAATCTTGATGTAGCTCATTCTTGGGCAAGTTTTTTACTTGCTCTCAATTTTTTTTGATATTTATCAAAAAATTTGTAATGAGTTCATTATATAGAGCTAAAATCGACGCGCAACTAAAGATTAGCTTTATATCATTAAAAATTGTCGGGATAAGGAGCGGTTGAGTAACAAAAAAGCGACAAAGTCTCCTTTGTCGCCTGAACTGTCACGCTACGAGAACACACTAGCTTGCGTTTTTAAACGCCTTCATAGTCTGTAAATGCTGTGAGATTTTTTTAAACTTGTGAGTTTGGGTTTCATCCCAAATGATGTTGTAGTAGCTCTCTAGCTCTTGCGCGGTTTTACTGTTGTCATGAATTTCATCTTGTTTCGATAAAATCACTAAGCAGCGATCTTTATTCTTAGTTCGAAACTCTGATACGCATTTAGTCGCGATGTCTTCGTACTCTTCAGGTCGATCAATGCGGCCTTGCATGGTTAGCTCTGGATGCAAGTTGGGGTTGAAAATAACTTGCTTGATACCGCATAGAAAACCCACTCGCTCAGACCAGTATCCACCAAGGCCAACACCACAAATAATCGGATTTTTGTCCTCAGACTGTTCAATCACTTTGTGCACTTCTTTCAACAGATGCTGCATATCGTGCTTCGGGTGGAGAGTGCTGTAATTGATGAAACGGACATCCTCATCAATGAACTGAAGCTGAAGTACTTTTTCGTGGTTGCCCGGACTGGTCGAATCAAAACCGTGTAAATAGATAATCATTGTAAATCCCTCGATCCCTGTGAATTTAATCTACCATGAAAAACAAGGTTTAAAAGCTCACAAAACGACTTTAACTTATTAGAACTACCAAACAGTGATCTTAGCTACAAATTGTTTCTTGCAGTTTACGTGCTTGGGTCAAATATTGTTCATCTCCCCACAACTGATGAGCCAATAAATACCACAGCATAGCCATCATAATCGCTCTAGGCTGCCATGCCATGACACCCTCAACCCAATCATCCACTCCTTCAATACCCCTAAGCTTGCAGTAACGGAAAACGGCATCGAGCGGTTTTTCACCTGCCACGTCAATGGACAAAGTTAAGTCTAATCGTGGATCTGCTATAGCGGCGTATTCCCAATCGATTACCTTGTTTCCCTCAACCGTTTTGACCATGTTGTAACCAGCGAGATCGAAATGGCATAAGGTATGACCCACATCCGCTAAACTCGGACTTGAACGCCACTGATTATAAAGGGAAACATAAGGTTCAACCTTATATTGTTCTTCGAGCAGCATCCAGTAATGATCAACACGCGCGGTAAAATTAAACGGTGCGACAGGAACACGCTGAGTATCAATATTGTGGATAGCAACCATGGTCTTAAGCAAAGACTCAAACGGTAGACCTCGGATAAGCGACTCCCCTTCAACCCAAGAAACCAACAAACCTTGATCGTTAATATGAACCGCGTGAGGCCCTATGCCAGTCGGCTCAATGGAGGTAAGTATTTGATATTCTTGAAAACGAGAAATTGAAAACGCTTTGGTTATAGGGGTGTTAGGCCGCCAGACATAAGAGTGACCATCCGATGAGACCACTTTCCAGCAGCGATTGGTCAATCCCCCTGTCAGCGTTTGAGCGTAGTCAGGGGGAATGGAGAAGAAGTGTTCCAATGACAATAATGATCGGTCGAGTTGGCAAGCCTCACTCCACGACATTCGCGCCATAGTCCATTCCTTTAATCACATAAAATCTTATAGACCTAAAAAGCTCTTTGATTCTTGTTTACGGATCTCTGTCTCGTCTGCCCATTCAATTAAGCCAGTTTCAAGATCCATCAAGCGCATCGTCATTTTGTAGTAAACATCTTTGTCACTACCAGCGTTCTTATTGATGCTCGACAGGTTACCGTAAAGCATGTATTGAGC
>NZ_JATABG010000406.1:0-2965 GCF_036533755.1 Vibrio sp. M260118
TCGCTACTTTTTAAAACTAGAGTCATTTGTCCCATAAGCTGCTCCGACGAGTCGGAAAACTGAATAAGAAATTCAGCAATTTCAATGGTGCTGCTTCGAGTTTTCGAAGCAAGTATTCGAACTTCTTCAGCGACAACAGCAAACCCCTTTCCAGACTCACCCGCTCGGGCGGCCTCAATTGATGCATTTAAGGCTAACAAATCAGTTTGATCGGCAATTTTTTGAATAGAGCTAAGAATGCTGCTAATCCCCTGAGAGACAGTATCCATCACGCCTAATGACGAAGAGATTTGTTCTGTGTTCTCACCTAGTCCAACCACAATATTTTCGGCAATTTCTCCTTTTAGGGCAGCTTGACTGACCCGGCTAGTAACTTGCTGAGCTAACTCAATGGCTTGGTGAGCTTGTTGTTGAATATCTAATGATGACTGCCGAATATCATTGATAGCATCGGACAAGCTCTCACTTTGCTTATTGTAGCGCGTGACAGTAGAAACATTCCGACCAATTTGCACATCAAGCTCTTCTCTGGCGTCGTTCAAGGCGACGTTTGAACTAGAGATGTTTGTAAACAAAGCCTGCAAATTATCTATAAAACAATTTACAGAATTAGATATATGGCCTATTTCATCTTGACGATTAAGATCAATCCTTTGTGTTAAATCTACATCACGACTTGCCAAATTATCGACCAAAGCCATTAATTTAGATAACGGATTCAAGTAAAAATTAAGAATAACCAAACTAATAACCAGCGTAATGAAAGCACATATTGTCATATACTTTGTAATGTCTTTATTTATACCTTCGATGACTTTTTTAATATGGTTATAGTCGATATACGAGCGTAAATACCAATTTGAACCAGCGACAATAACAACATCAGTTTGTTTTAAATCCAAATCTCCATTTTCAATTGAATAAATTTTGTTTCCTTGCTCATCAAGCAACTCAAAATAAACCCCAGGAACACTATAGCGCTGTATTAGCCCCTCGATAAACCCCATGTTAATGGTAAAGAAATCTACTACACTATGTTTCTTTTTCGAAATGATTATTTTTGGCTGACTATTATCAGAAAAAATTTGTGTAATTTTTATTCCCTCATCATGCCCGCGAGCCAAATCGATATAGTATTGAGATTGTTCTTTATCCAAACTTCCTTTGTCACTTAACGCAGTCTTATTAATAAGTTTGACAACTTGTTCATAACCCATCTTTTGTTTGGTATCGCGAATACCGATAACACCAAAATCAAGGCTTTCTATCACTGATATGTCACGTTCTAAGGACTTTTTAATCTCGCTGCTGATCAAGCTTACATTGTTGGCCATACGACTATCGTAAGAAATATTAATGTAATCACCAATAATATATTTCGCACTAAAATAGGCTGTTGCTATCGTTACTATTAGTGAGATTCCAAACAGAAATACTATCTTACTCTTTAACGACCTTATATTCATACATTAGTCCAAGCGAAAAGGCTCTTGAAATGGAAATTTATTAATTCCCCTCATAGATGAGTACGTTCCATTTCAAGAGCAAATGGTGTTAAAAATATTTAAATAACGCAATTAAATAGCAAATAATGTCGATTACCACCAAGCCTCAACTTGTACGCCGTAATTGATAGTGTCATTTGACTTATTGCTATCAAACGATTCGCTCTCGTTGTCTTTCAAATAAGTCGCGAAGAATCGAATCTCTGGTCGAGCGAAAAACGATTCTCCCGCAGTGATAGCATGAGCGACGGTGATCTTTGTTCCACTAGACTTGTCTTCAGAGCCTGAATCCCACGTTTTTTCTTGGTCGAAGTAGCCTACCTCTAGCATTGTCTTGTTGTATGGAGACCAATTGTAGGTTGGACGTGCTACAAACGAGAACAACTCCTCCTTATCTAACCAGTCACCATGATCTTTTACATTACCGTATGTTAGAACGTGATTGATCACTACATTTTCGCTCAAATTCAAATCACCGGTACTGATAAAACGAAACCCCTTTGCATTACTGACATCACCACTCCAGATGTCATACCAGCCACCACCTTGCGATATAGCGTTCTGTGCAAGCCCTTTGTCCATGTATTGGAGTACGAACTTATTGTATCCCAGCGAGAAGCTCTGACTAAGTTCCGCGGTCAACATTAAG
Organism: Vibrio sp. M260118; assembly: GCF_036533755.1. Lineage (NCBI taxonomy): Bacteria > Pseudomonadati > Pseudomonadota > Gammaproteobacteria > Vibrionales > Vibrionaceae > Vibrio > Vibrio sp. M260118. The sequence goes on from NZ_JATABG010000406.1 coordinate 2,155, forward strand.
CCATTGTCAAAGTTCTCAGTGACACTTTTTTGTTCATCCGTTGGATTAACCATTGCATAGTCAGCACCAAACTCAGTCCAAGCTCCTTCCCAAGGGCTAAAACCAGCATAACGTAAGTCTAAGAAATACGTATTCAGGTCTCCATAACTCGTCTTATTACCAGCACCATCCCATTCGGCTAACTCATTATCAGCTCGGATAACCGCCGCCGAAATAGCGCCAGTATTTAATTTAATATTTTCGATACCCACACCATAACCAGAAATATTCCAATACTTAGTATCAATGATGTGAATATCATGACGTTGATAAAAGCGTTTCCCTGCCCATATTACAGCATCAGGTGAAGATGGAATGTAACCCTTAGCTTGAACATTAAGTTGTTTAATACCGAAGTTAGCACTGTCATCTTTACTATTTTCAGATTCAAGGTTTCCGTCAGATGACATCTCAAACATACTTTCAAAATACATTGAACGATCATCAGCATTGAACAACTCTTGACCCAATCCAATCTCCGCATATGTATCGAACTCGTTACCCAAACGGCCTAATTTCGTTTTATTAAACTCATCGCCTGCTTTGGTACCACCACCATCAGAACTGGCACCAACTCCAGCACGAACGTAACCAGAGAAGTCGACCGAAAAAGCTTGAGTGGCGAATAGCGAACCTAAAATAGCGACTGTCAATGTTGCTTTTTTCATTTTAATTTCCTTTCGTATTACTTTTGAGTTATTGGCTAAGCAAATATTGCCTTATTTTCTTTAGGCAATATTTGCCCGTAAGATGATTTCCATCTCATTTAAAT
>NZ_JATABG010000407.1:0-2962 GCF_036533755.1 Vibrio sp. M260118
CAGTGAACTGTCTCTTGTAGCTCTACGTATACGTTTTCACGCATGGTATGACAGCTGACACAGAACTCTTCGGTGTTGGTAACCTCTAGCGCCGTGTTAAAGCCGCCCCAAAAGATAACACCAGCGATAAAGCCACCCATAGTCAGCACACCTAGGCTGATATGAACAGCTGGGCGCGTCATGGTACGCCACAGTTTAATGATTAATGATTTCATGGTTTGCTCTCTTAAAATCTCTTAAAAAATGTGGAATTGAGCTCAATGGCTTAGCCATGTACGCCTGGTGGTCCCATTACAAATACTTGCAGCATCCAAATTAGGAAGCCGTAGCCACCCACAAACGCCACACTTAAGACGGGAAAGAGAACAATCGCGATGAAGAGGAAAGACTTCCACTCCAGAGAGCGCTTTTCGCCACTCTCAATTTTGTTAACATCACTCATACATTTGCCTATTGTGTATCTAGTGTTATTTGGTAGGCCCTTGTCATCGAGCCAATTCTTTATCAATCTCTAATAGGAAATATTAGACCATACTCTTTGTAGGGTTCAATTAAATAAACCTTTTCCAGCCTAGTTATTCCGTACTTTTTTGAGCTCATCCAGAGTTGTGTTTGATCGTGTTTTTATGTGTTTAAATGCCATCAAATATGAACAATTATGAATGGAAACAAATCACTCACAACAAACCAAAATACATAACATTCAGGCTGTAAGTTCAGGCTTCGAAATGCCACTTTCGGCTGTCTTTTAGGGTGAGTTTGTAAATTAATTGTTTCAAAAGACGATGAAAATCCATCGTTTTCTCGCCACTAATATTTAGGTAGAGAGGTATCAACTCGCGTACAATAGCCGAGTAGAGGGAGGACGTTTATGAGCAGTGCTATTGATATTTCGTGGTTAACCTTGGGGCTATTTTTTAGCCTGTTAGTAATACCTTTACTGCTTAGCCGCTTCTATCAGTTAGGTATAGAGAGAGAAACATTAACCAGCGTCGCACGTATGACGTTGCAACTGCTGTTAGTCGGTTTCTATCTAGAGTTTTTATTTGAATACAATAGCTTGATTATCAATATTATCTGGATGGTATTGATGATCTTAATTGGTGCAAGCGCCATTGTCAGTAAAGCCAAACTACCGAAGAAGGTGCTATTACTGCCTGTTACTTTCGCCCTTGCAGCTTCACTGTTTCCTCTTCTGGCAGTGATTGCAGTGTTGGTTGTTCAGCCCCAGCCTTTATACAATGCGCAATACCTGATTCCACTGGCAGGAATGCTGCTTGGCAACTCGATGAGCGGTAACATTGTTGCTCTTCAAAACGTCTTTACCGCAATCGAAGAGCGAAAAAGCGAGTATGAAGCAGCAATAGCCCTAGGAGCCTCTCCAAGCTATGCCACACTCCCTTTTGTTCAAGATGCGATTCGACGCTCACTAGCCCCGACTCTAGCCACAATGACAACAAGCGGTCTAGTGACGCTGCCAGGAATGATGACTGGTCAAATTTTAGGCGGTGCGAGCCCGATCGTGGCAATTAAGTATCAAATTCTGATTATGGTTGCGATTTTCGTCATGATGTCGGTTTCTATTACTCTATCACTACGACTAGCAATCAAGCGGAGTATCAATAAACACGGGCGCGTACTCGTTCACCTTAACTAAACAAGAGGATCAATGCGCTAGCGAAACTCGACTTATGATCTTATCCACAGATTCTGTGGATAACCGTGGTGATACTTAATAAACAAACTCATAAGGTTAAAGCCAGCGTAGGCAATAAAGAAAAATAGCTTTTCATTCAGTTGCCTATAATTTAATTCACTATGTGTAATAAAGCTGTCATCCCCAGCTCTTAGGTTTAATACCAGTCGGGTTAATTCATCAAGCTTAAGGAGCGAGCTATGTTTACTGACCAACCCCTGCATGAAGTCGAGACCTTAGAGATTAATCTTGAGACGATGGAAAATTGGCTTATCGTTGAGCCAAATGAAATAGAACAAATTCAAAATATGAGTGCTATTGCGACTCACTAAAGATAAAAAAAAAGGCCCATTTGAAATGAGCCTTAAAAAACAGATAGATTGCGATTAATCACGTAAGTAAATTAACCAATACCACATGCCGACAAACACACCGCCACCAATGATATTGCCTAATGTCACTGGAATTAGGTTATTCATTACAAAATCGAGCATGTTGAGGTCAGCGTAGTCAGCAATATTCGCTCCCGTCATCTGCCAGAACTCAGCAGGCGCAAATGTTTTGATACCAATGGCCATTGGTACTTGGAACATGTTGGCGATACAGTGTTCAAAGCCTGCTGAAACAAACATGGCGACAGGCAAGATCATCACGGCAATTTTGTCAGTTAATGTACGACCACTGAAGGTCATCCACACCGCAATGCAAACCAACACATTACACATAACACCCAGCGCCACCGCTGAGTAAAAACTGTGGTGAAGTTTGTGCTGAGAAATCGCCATCGCATTCAAACCAACTTGGCCGTGGTCAAACATATACTGTTTGGTCATTAGCATACATACGACTAGCAGAAGTGCGCCAACTAAGTTTCCCGCATAAACAACGGTCCAGTGCTTAAACAGTGTTCGCCAAGTAATTTTTCCGCTCGCTCTAGCGACTAGCGTTAATACCGAACTAGTAAACAGCTCTCCGCCAGTCACAACCACCAAAATTAAGCCCAAGCTAAACGCCAAGCCCCCCAATAGACGAGTCACTCCCCAAGGTAGGTCTCCCGCGCCTGTGGTCACAATCGTATAAAAGACAAACGCAATACCGATATGAATCCCCGCTGATATCGCCATTAAGAATGACTTAGCAGGATCTTTGGTTGCTTTGCCTACGCCGATCTCCGCAGCGCGCTCTGCCATTTGTGGAGGAAGTAAAGAATCAAACTGGTGGTTTAAGTTCATCATGGGTGATACTAGCTAGATATGAATTTGAAGT
>NZ_JATABG010000408.1:0-2947 GCF_036533755.1 Vibrio sp. M260118
GTCAGTTTTCGCTTTCTAAGAGTGACTGTATCTGTCAGCTCATAGGCATCTTGGATTAGCTCAATTGGTAGGAGGTCTGCGAGAGTTTCGACTTGATTCGGTTTGTAGTTATTTATGATATCGAGGGCTTGAGAAACGTGCATAAAAAATCCGATAAACAGGGTCTATCGGATTTTTACACACTGGAGGGATCATTCAATTGATCTGCCGATTAATGTTTAACTGATCGGCATTAGAGCAATATGCTCCTTATATCGACTTGAACAGCCTATACCGCATACTTGTGCAACATGGCTTGTTGATGTCCCGCAATCTCCGCAACTTGCTCTGAGCTTTCAACCATAGATTCGAGCTGCAGAATACTATGATCGCCCTGCTCCGATACTCGGGCGATGGATTCGCTCACGTGGGCCGTTGCGCGTTCTTGCTCTTCTGTAGCAACCGACACTTGTTCTACGCGTGCTCTGATATGCTCTACCGCAGTCTCTATATCAACAAAGGTCGCCTTAACTAACTCACTTGACTCTATAGCATTAGCCATCTCTTGTCTTGACTCAGCCACTGCAACTTTAGAACGCTCCGCGGCGTTGACAAGCTGATTCATACGATCGCTGATGTTGGTAGTTTGATTTGAAGTGTCACTAGCAAGTTTACGCACTTCATCCGCAACCACGGCAAAGCCTCTGCCCTGCTCTCCTGCGCGCGCTGCTTCAATAGCCGCGTTAAGAGCCAATAGATTGGTGTTCTCGGCGATACCAGAAATAAGATCGACCATCTCACGGATCTGTCTCACTCGTTTATCAAGCTCAATCATCGAAGATTCATTGACGTTTAAGGTATTTTCGAGCGCTTGCAGCCTTGCTTGATTTTCTTCGATTGCTGAAACACCTTGCGCGGAGAGCGTGGTCGCCGATTTTGACTCTTCGTATGATTCATTAGTCACACTGGAGATCTCTTTGATTGACGCTTCGAGTTGATGCACCGTGGTTACCATAGTCGATAGTGAGTCATTTTGTTCACGCAAGCTATGGTTAGTTTGCTCTGCCGCGCCATGACTGATTTCCGCAGTTTGATATAGGGTCTCGCAGTTTCGCGTGACAGTCGCGATTGACTCGTTGGTTGATGCCATAACTTGGTTGAGCTTACTCGCGATCTCTTTCATCTCTTGTGGACCCAGCAGTTTCGCTTGTCCCGTGAGATCATGGTTGGTCATTTTGTTGAGATTTTTGAGTATGTTGCGTAGGCCGCGGTTTATCCAGTACCTTAGTGAAAGCCAACTCACTAAGATGACTGAAACCAAAACAACACCACTGACCAGCAATATCGTAGTGATGTTAGACATTGTACTTGTTACCACCCCCTGACTTTCATCAATTAGTGATTCTGCCGAAGTCGAAATCTGATTAAGCAGTTCAATCGTTTGGTTGGCGATTATCGCAGTCTGTTCTACTTGCTGAGATTGAGTGGTAGCGAGTTCAAGCTTAAATAGAATTTGGTCGATTATACCGTCTTGTTTGAAACCACTCAGAACCATGTCATAAGCGGCAGTTAGACTAGCGAACTCTACGACGTCAGGGTGCCACTCTTTGAAATCATCGTAGGCTAAGTTAACCCCAGCGAGACGGTTTTTCATCTCGCGAAACTCGGTATTGGCTTTTTCTAAATCACTATGCATCATTAGTTCAACAAACGAACTCTCCATTGAGCTAATGTTGGCAATAAATCGATTGGCTGCATCCGCTGATTCAGGGTTATCTCCTACCAGAAAAGAGCTAATGCGGTTCATTTCCGGCCCCACAGAGCCTAATCCGTAACGAAACCCACTAAGCTCAGAATCAATCTGCGCTTGTCTCGCTATAATATTTTGCTGAGTTTGTATAATGCTAGCACTTAGATTATTTAATTCATCAATGGTGTCGCTCAGTTGGGTACTTTGCTGCTGCGAAATCACATCGCTGTAATCGAACGAGAAGTCCCCCACCTGTTGAGACAGATTTTGAATGTTTGATTCTAGTCGAGTGATTTGTGCTTCTATACTCGCCAGAACTTCACTATTCTGGCTCTGAGTGATGTAACTAAGCTGCTTTGCTTGTTCCAGAATATTTTGGGTTAGTTGAGCGTTGGTCATTGCCAGAGGCAGAGCTCGCTCTGATAAGCCTGAAAACTGTACGTTGATCCGTTCTAAGCCTTTAATACTGGTGACAGAAAGTAAAATCACAAGTAAGGTGATGGTGATAAATACCGCACTGACAGTTTGTATTAACGACAATTTGAATTTATTTTTTTTCAGCGTGTCCATTGGCTAGTGTATTCCTAGTACTAAAGTTTACAGTCAGGCATGTTATGTCTAGTTTGTTACACTTAGATTTCAGCAAAGGTAGAGAATGAACCATCCGCTCTTAAGTACTCACACCATTACAGCCACCCTATTGGCTTTTGCTCTGATCGGTTGCAGCAGCCAACCTGACCGTGACTATAGTGCACTGGAACACACAAAGTTCTCTCAACACGAATTGATCACAAAAAGTTCATTACTGGATGTCTATAAGCAATGGAAAGGTGCCCCCTATCGCTTAGGAGGCGAATCGCTCAATGGAGTCGATTGTTCTGCGTTCGTACAGGCCACTTATAAAGACGCGCTCGGATTACAACTACCACGGACAACGTTGGCACAAGTGCAGATAGGTAAAGAGATCGATTACGCAGATGCCAATATCGGCGATTTAGTGTTTTTTAAAACCTCACCTAAAGTCAGGCATGTGGGGGTATATATGGGAAGTAAACAGTTTATGCACGCCTCCACGTCAAAAGGCGTCATTATTTCAAGATTGGATAACCCGTACTGGGCTTCGAAATATTGGCATTTCAGACGAGTCGCGTACTCGCCTGAAATTAACTAGCTAGTTTAGTCGTACTTAGCCACAGCAGAATCAAACAGATTTTTAAC
>NZ_JATABG010000409.1:0-2936 GCF_036533755.1 Vibrio sp. M260118
CCCATATAGACTCGCCAGAACCGCGCTTATTACCAAAGATATAAATTTCATTGCAATAACACTGTGGGTGGTCACCAAATATTAAGCCGAGTAGCGTACTTTTCCCGCAGCCGTTTGGCCCTTTTATTTGCCAGTGCTGACCATTGTCGATCCGCCAGTTGAGATCAGAAAAAATGGTTTTCTCGGTGTACTCAACTTTTCCGTTAACGATTTCAAACAGCGGATTGTCGAAGTTATGAGTGTGCTGATAACGATGAATCAGCGCGAGCATCTCTTCGCTTTGCTGCTTCGATTGGGACTTAATCTGGCTGATCACTGGGTGTGTTTCCCACTCAGTTCTGGCCATTGTACTTTCCAGTGTTCCGTGGTTGAACAGTGCGACCTGCTCTATCCAACTTGGTATATCTTCTTCACGGTTGAAGGTGACGATCATCTGGGTAGATTTTGCCAGTTGGGTAAGGTAGATCGTTAATGATTGGCGATGAGCGACATCTAAACCAGTAAACGGATTATCAAGAACAATAAGATCTGGCTTTGTTGCCAAGGCGCGAGCAAGCATTACTCGGCGAGTTTCACCGGTAGACAAAACTCTAAACCCACTTTGAGCAAGATGCGAGAGGTCTAAGTCGGATATCAGTTGCTCAGTAAGTTGCTGAGATTGGCACTGATCATAGATAAGAGAATAAACCGTGGTTCCGGTATCCACTTGGTCAAGAAAATCGGTGTCGTCTTTCGCAATCTCTTCCTCTAACAATCTTTGCTGCTCGACCAGCGACACCTGAGCAATCTTTCCTGTGCTGATGTTCATTGAATCTAAGCAGACATCAAACTCACCGCACAATAAGCTCCCGAGCAATGAGCCTATATCGCCTTCGGTGCTAAATACGCTCCATGATTGTCCTTCAGAGATACTCCACTGAGCAATCTCTAGATGGTTAGTGCCAACTTGGAGGTCGAGTTGGTTGATATCTATTTGCATGAATGGTTTCCCTACCCTTCAGATCAACATTGCTAATTACATCCAAACTACTTCAACTCGAGGCATGGTGCGATTGAGAAATCAGAAAATGTGATATTTGCAGCACGTACTATGCGTACTGTTTTACAAACTCAATGAAGGTCTTATCCGCAATGGAGAGATAACCATCTTTTCGCCAAGCCAGAGCCAAATCTAGCTTAACTCTATCGTGAAACGGGACAGCAACTACATCCTTTTCATGCTGAGTGACCAATTCCAAAAGTGCCGTTATGGCAAATTCATGTTTCACGATGCTCAAAATCATCGGAAGTAGATTGGTTTCGAAAGAGAAGCGTAGCTCTTTATTGCACTGCTGAGCTTGGTTTTCAATGAAGTCGCGATGGAAATAACCAGGCTTAAACATCACTAACTCATGGTCAAAGAACTCATCGAAGCTTATCGAATCTCGATGTGCGAACTCATGCTCCGGTGCCACCACCGCCACCATTTCAGAGCGCAATAAATGATCAGTTTCTAGGTCATCAGGTACGTTTTCATCGTTAATCACGCCAATATCCAACTCTCCATCGAGAAGCATCTGCCGAATTGAGCGCGTGCCAGCGTCAACAAGGGTCAGCTTGAGGTTCGGATAGCGGCTTTTAAACGCCATTAACACTTGTGGAAAGAAATATGATCCCATCATACTCGGTGCCCCGAGCCTAACTTCGCCCTTCTCAAGCCCTTTTAACTCATCAATAGCGAGCTGCGCATCGTCTAGTTGCTGAAGCACCCTTTTAGCATGTTCAAATAACACCACGCCTTCGTCGGTGAGCGATACCTTGCGATCCTCACGACGAAAAAGCTCAACACCCAAGCTCTGCTCTAACTTTTTAATAGAAATGCTAAGCGCAGGCTGAGCGATATGTAACGCTTTCGCTGCTTGAGTAAAATGCTCATGCTCTGCCACGGCAACAAAATGCTTAAGATGTTTTGAATCCACACCGACACCATATACAAATTATATCAACTCGATATTTTTAATATATTTTATATATCGTACTTACACTGATATTTTGCTCACATAACAACGCTTTGCTGCATAAGAAACCTATGATTGAGCTGAAAACAAAACAATACCGCCAAGTCACTTTTAGCCTCGCGCTGGGCTCATTTCTAGTGTTCTGTAACCTGTACCTATTCCAGCCTATGCTGCCGTATATGTCTCAGCACTTCCAAGTAACAGAGACGCAGGTCAATTGGATATTTGCAGCGAGCACATTGGCACTGTCAGTTTCTCTCGTCCCTTGGGCCGTAGCATCAGAATCACTCGGACGCAGAAACGTTATGCTTATAGGTCTTATTGCCATGCCATTTATCGGCGCAGCGATGTTGTTGACTGAATCCATATACACACTCGTCATCCTGCGCGCTTTAATGGGTATTGCGCTTGCAGCCTTTGCCTCTGTCGCCGTGGCATACATGGTTGAAGAGTTATCAGCACGAGCCTTTAGCCAAGCAATTGGAGGCTATATCGCCGCAAACTCGTTAGGCGGTATTACTGGACGTATCGTTGGCGGAACATTAACTGACGCTATGGGTTGGCAACATGCCGTGGTAAGTATGGCAATATTCACTTTAGTCGGTGCCATTATTGTGTTTTTAAGCCTACCAAAACAAAAGCATTTCACTCCCCAACGAGGGATGCTGCGTTACCACAACCGCGCAGTAGTGAAACATTTACAAAACAAGACGATTTGGATTGCTATGCTGATTGGCGGAGTCAACTTTGCGTTGTTCGTTAACCTCTATTCAGTAATGGGATTCCGCTTAGTCGCAGATCCGCACAACTTACCAATTGGCTTAGCCTCACTGATTTTTCTTTGCTACCTCGCGGGCACCATCAGTTCAAAACTCACATCAGTTTGGAGTAAACGACATCAAATGGTGTCTGGAATGATCACTGGTACAGTGATTAGCC
>NZ_JATABG010000410.1:0-2931 GCF_036533755.1 Vibrio sp. M260118
AATATCACTAAAGCCTGTTCCCTGTTTCCATAATCTGAATACTAGATCTTTTTCGTCCTGAGTAAATGTACGTTTTGCTCGCTTCATCATTAGTGCCTGTGCAAATCAGTATTTTAGTAAAACTGTTGCAATGACCAATTGAATCTACAGACGCCTTTTTTAAAATCTCTTTCTCCATGCGTAACTCTTTGACTTCTTTGCGGAGTCTCTTGAGTTCGTCACGCTCATCATCAGAGAGCTCAATGCCTTCTAACTGGGCTTTGACTTTTTCTTTCCACTTGTATAGAACGGTTGATGTTACACCGACAGCCTCAGCAGCTTGGGCTACGGTATAACCTTGCTCTCGCACTAATAAAGCGACGGCCTCTTCTTTAAATTCCTTAGGATAGCGCTTGTAAGCTCTTTTCTGAGTCATTATTCACCTCATTGATATGACAAGTATTGTCTCTCAATTCAGTGTCCGGTTCCATTAGACCAGTACAGTTTGTCTCGTCGTACAAAAACGAACAAAGCCTGCAATTTATGCGAACATATATTGCAGGCTTCAAATGGGTGGAAGCCCCAGCCACATCCCGGCACACAAGTCACTCGCTGCGGCTGCTTCCTTCCGGACCTGACCGAGTTCACGAGCTATTGTTGCGGGAGGACCAGGGCCTCCATAGATTCTGTTTCCCGAGCATCGCTAGGGAGTGATGGGATTATCAAGTATCCCGATGGGTATTTCAAGTCTAACTGGCGAGAAAACTCGTCTTTTCGATTCAACTGCTTAGTGAGTAACCATTAATCAAGACCGTAGACTACTTTATCTCCAACATCATCTTCATTAGCACTCGATTTGTGATAATGCTTGTTCTGGTACATCGCCTCATCGGCATCATTAAGTACCTCTTGTAGTGTCATAATCGTTCGCCTAGGGAACGAGACGCCCATCGCAATTGAGATCGTAAACTCTAGCTGATGATCGGCAGAGATAAACGGCACTGACTTGAGCTTATCAATAACACCCTGTGTACGTTGCTTGTTGAGATGACCTATCAATATATATTCATCGCCACCAATTCGATAACTGTGTCCGCCCCATAACTCTTCAACATGGTTAGCGACACACTTCAATACTTGGTCTCCAATCTCGTGGCCATAGGTGTCGTTGATATGTTTAAAGCGATTAATATCCAAATAGATAACCGTAAGATCCGCATGCACGCCACTTCTAAATCGTTGATGCATTGCGCGGCGGTTCTTTAACCGTGTTAGTGAATCGGTATTCGACTGGCTATGAAGGTACATAGAGACAATCAGCATAAAGCCGAGAACCATCACGAACAGAATGCTGCTTTTGCGCGTAAATGCCTGCTCCGCCTGCAACGTCGCACGCCAATTGGGTTGATAGTCATAACGTTCAATAATTGCTTCGGTATCAATCATTTTAATCGCCCGATCAAACAGTGGGGCTAACTGGGCGCCTACCTCGTTCTTGGCAAAACCAATCGCAACACTTGAACGATAAAAAGTACCAATCATTTGGTCTTCTTCTAGCGGAAGTAAGTTCTCGGCGTCACGTAATCGCTTATTAAAAGCAGCTCGGCTTATTGCGATATAGTCGATCTTGCCATCAAGTAACGCGGTGTGCATTTCCTTCGACGTGACAAACGTTGTGAGTTCTTTGTTTGGTAGAAGTTGAGACAGCAAACCAGCAAAAAAGTCATCTTTTAGTACACCGATATCTTCAACAATCAGCTCAGAGACATTGCTGTAAACATTGTTTTTGTACCCCTCTCGTTTAACCATCACCACTTCAGGGAAGTAATAAGGCTCGCTGAACTCGGCAATTTCTCTTCTCTGCTGAGAGGGAATGATTGGCGCCAAAATATCAATTTTCTGAGCGATCAGGTCTTGATACATACTTTCCCAAGACTCATTAACGTCATTCACTATTTGGCACTTGAGCATCAAAATGTCACACGCCTGAGCGACTACATCCGCACTGATCCCCCTAACACTTCCTTCGCTGTCAGGCATAGCGTATTGGGCGACATGTTCGAACTTAACTCGATAAATTTTGTTGAGATTAAGGTTGCTATCAATGACCGACTGACGCAACGCTTGCTGACGTAACTCAAATTGATACTGCTTAACCGACTCTCTGATACGCTTTTGTACCGATGCGCTGTGAATGTGCTGTTCAAAAACGAGCAGCAAGTCTCGATGCGCATTCTTTGGCGCTATAATAGAAACAGGCTTAATTGAAATCTGATTATTGAGTAATTGAGCGTCGTAACCCGCTAACAGCATCGGCTTAAGTTGGTTTATCGCATCAACAACGCCATCCACTTGACCGCTTTCCAATAGTTCTCTCGCTTGGCTGTGACCTGTGTAAATGACTTGCTTGATGTGGGGAAAGTTTGCGGCAATTAAATCACCATAAATTGTACCTTCGGGAATGCCGATAACTTTTGCTGTATCGAGTGTGGCGTTGCTTGAACTATATAGATAGGTATATTCGATGTTTGTTGGCCGAGAAAAATCGTAAATAAGCGCTCTTTCCGGTGTATAGGTCACATTAGCGGCGAAGTCAGCCTGACCTAGCTCAACGGCTTCAAGGATTTCGCTAAAACTAGGGTAGTAAACATAGTCAATTTGGACATCAAACTGTTCAGAAAGCGCATCAAATAGAGTACGAGTGACAAAGTCATCAGCCTCTATGCCCACCTTGTAGATTGCACGGCTTAATGCGTTGGACGAAAAAACAACACTAAGAATAATTAGAGCCGTTCGCCAAAATAGTCCCATGCCCACACATCCCTTTTTGCGCCAATATTTAAATCATTTGTTAACAAATTCGCCATCCCTTAGCGAAAATGTACAAATTTGCGACAATCCTGACACAAACAGTCACATATGCCAAGTACACATATCGCACTGTTAGCATAG
>NZ_JATABG010000411.1:0-2916 GCF_036533755.1 Vibrio sp. M260118
AGATTTTTGGCCCGGTGATGTCGGTTCTCAAATTTAGTGACGAGCAAGAGGTGATTAAACGTGCCAATGACACCGACTATGGTCTTGCGGCAGGTGTTTTCACACAAAATGTTTCTCGCGCACATCGTGTTATTCACCAGTTACAGGCGGGAATTTGTTGGGTGAATACCTGGGGGGACTCACCAGCGCAAATGCCTGTTGGTGGCTATAAGTTATCAGGCATTGGTCGCGAGAATGGTCCAGAAACGCTGCAACATTACACCCAAACTAAGAGCATTTTAATTGAACTGGGTGGTTACCCAAGCCCTTACGCTTAGTTTCAGACACGGAGAAGAAAATGAATCAAAACTACGACTACATCATCGTGGGAGCAGGATCTGCGGGTTGTGTCTTGGCGGATCGATTGAGCGAAAGCGGTGAGCACAAGGTTCTGTTACTAGAGGCTGGTGGCACTGACAAGAGCATATTTATCCAAATGCCAACAGCTTTGTCTTACCCAATGAATACTGAGCGTTATGCATGGCAATTTGAAACTGACAACGAGATAGGATTGGACAACCGTAAGCTGCATTGTCCTCGGGGTAAGGTGCTTGGTGGCAGCTCATCTATAAATGGCATGGTGTACGTTCGAGGGCATGCTTGCGACTTCGATGAGTGGGAGCAGCATGGCGCCAAAGGGTGGAACTATCAAGCCTGCTTACCTTATTTCAAGCGCACTGAATCGTGGGTAGGTGGTCAAGACCAATACCGAGGCGATTTAGGGCCATTAGGGACTTGCGCCGGCAACGAGATGCAGCTCAACCCTCTTTATCAAGCCTTTATCGACGCAGGTAAAGAGGCGGGTTACCCAGAGACTGAAGATTATAACGGCTATCAGCAAGAAGGCTTTGGCCCGATGCATATGACGGTAGATAAAGGTGTGCGAGCCTCAACGTCTAACGCTTACTTAAGGCGTGCATTAAAGCGCTCAAACCTGACGCTGATCAAGGGTGTGGTGGCGAGAAAGGTTCTCCTTGAATCGGGCACTGCTATCGGCGTTGAGTTTGAAAAATCAGGCACAATCAAGCAGTGTTTCGCGAGTAAAGAGGTTATCTCTAGTGCTGGTTCTATTGGTTCTCCCCAGTTGTTGCAACTATCAGGAATTGGCCCTCAATCAGTCCTTGAGCAAGCGGGTGTTCCTGTCGAGCATGATTTGCCTGGCGTCGGTCAAAACCTTCAAGACCATTTGGAAGTCTATTTTCAGTACCACTGCACACAACCGATCACACTCAATAGTAAATTGGGATTGGTGAGTAAAGCTAAGATTGGAACAGAGTGGATTCTGACTCGCAAAGGTTTAGGGGCTACAAACCATTTTGAGTCTTGTGCATTCATTCGTTCGCGCGAAGGGGTTAAATGGCCGAATATCCAGTATCACTTTTTACCAGCGGCGATGAGATACGATGGTAAAGCCGCTTTTAATGGGCATGGTTTCCAAGTTCATGTCGGGCCAAATAAACCCGAGAGTCGTGGTTCCATCCAGATTGTATCGGCCGACCCAAACGAGCAGCCACATATTCAGTTCAACTATATTTCGACAGCCCAAGATCGTCAGGATTGGCGCGATTGCATCCGCCTAACTCGTGAGATCCTACAACAACCAGCAATGGATCAGTTCCGTGGGGAAGAGATTCAGCCAGGGCAGAGTATTACCAGCGACGAGGACATTGATGAGTGGGTAAGGCGTAATGTGGAAAGTGCTTACCATCCATCATGCAGTTGCAAAATGGGTGCTGATGACGACCCATTGGCAGTATTAGATGAAGAGTGCCGAGTTCGCGGTATAGCAGGGCTGAGAGTCGTTGACTCGTCAATATTCCCGACTATTCCGAATGGAAACTTAAATGCCCCAACCATCATGGTCGCTGAACGAGCTGCCGATATGATTTTGGGAGCGCAACTATTACAAGCTGGGCACGCACCAGTTTGGATTGAGCCTGAATGGCAACAGAAACAAAGAACAAATAAACCAAAAAGGGCTGTGTAATCAGCTCATAAAGTCAGTAATCATTACAAGGAAAAAAACATGTCTATGATGACAAAAACACTCGCTACGTTAGCCGTTAGTGCACTTGCTACTAACGCTTATGCTACTCAATGTGAAACCGTTAAATTTGCCGATGTCGGTTGGACTGATATTACGGCAACAACCGCCGTGACTTCTGAGCTACTAAAAGGCATGGGTTACAAAACAGAGACGGATTTGCTGTCAGTGCCCGTGACTTACTCTTCAATGGCGAACGGTGATATCGATATCTTCCTTGGCAACTGGATGCCAACCATGGAGGGAGATATCGCTAAGTATCGTGAGGCCGGCAGTGTTGAAACGGTTCGCGCAAATCTTGAAGGGGCTAAGTATACATTGGCGGTTCCGAAGTATGTCTATGATGCCGGAGTAAAAAGCTTTGCAGACCTAGTAAAACACGCTGATAAGTTTAAAGACAAAATCTACGGTATTGAGCCAGGTAATGATGGTAACCGCTTGATTCAGTCGATGATCGACAACGATGCGTTTGGCCTTAAAGACTTTAGCTTAGTTGAGTCTAGTGAAGCGGGAATGGTTTCGCAGGTTTCACGTGCTGTGCGCAGAAACCAGTGGATTGTTTATTTAGGCTGGGCGCCTCACCCAATGAACAGCAATGTTGATATGGCTTACCTTTCTGGCGGTGATGATTACTTCGGTCCCAACTATGGCGGCGCAAATGTGTATACCAATGTGCGCGCGAATTACTTATCTGAGTGTAAAAACGTCGGGCAGATGCTCAAAAATCTTGAGTTCAGCTTAGAGATGGAAAACGAATTAATGGAAGCGATTCTTAATCAGAATATGAAACCTTCCAAAGCCGCTCAACAGTGGTTACAAGCAAATCCGCAGCA
>NZ_JATABG010000412.1:0-2904 GCF_036533755.1 Vibrio sp. M260118
TTAAGGCGACTCGGCTGTCTCTCATTGTAAGAGACCCGTGGTTTTCCGTCCCTGACTCACGACAGGTTTGGCGTTACTCTACCTGCACATAACAGCATGAAGGCAAAATTAATATACACGCTAATGAATTAGCGCTACAAACAAAAAAGCAAACAATAATCAAACCTCGCAAAAATGAGAATCTACTTATTCACACAAAACTAAAAATTGCAAGGTGGCAAAAAACGCATACTCAACTCATTTATTCCGTCACGAATGTGCTCAGCTGTAAGCTTCCTAAGCTCAGTATTCTGGTCAACTCAAGCCGAGCACTTTCTTTATAGACTTTTCATAACTAATCAGCGACATTTCGTTGTTCGCCGAATGTAGTCGTTTCAGCCAGTGTCTTGACCGATAGTGCTTGTCAAGCTTTAACGTCATCGACAAATAACCCTTTAGACCTACAATATTCAGCTAACTCGCGTTCAGACTAAGCGTCTACTCTATGTGATGAGCTTGGCTTGTATTTATGAGATCAAATTTCTTTTGATAAATTCGAAGTAAGCTCTGGCTGTTTGAAATTGCAGAATTCTAACATCGCATTATTAAAACGTGCATAGATCATAATTTTTTAACCATTTATCATTGATCAAAAATCGCTACATTGTACAACTTCAAAAAGTAATCTTTTTCTTGACAACATTGCTAAAAAAAACTGGGATACCAATTACATATCGTTTAAACATCCTTCTTGGCTCAATGATTAAGCGGTAGAGCCACTCAAAACCAAGCTTTCTAAAAATTAATGGTGACCTATTAAAACGATTAGCCTGAAAGTCAATAATCGCTCCACCGCATATGATCAGTGTCGGACCGGAAGCTGTCGCTTTTATTAATCTTGCAACTTTCTCTTGTTTTGGCATTCCCATTGCCAATATAACTAATTTATATTTAGATACACTATGGTGAGAATCAAAATGACTTATATATTGACTTTCATCCATAAAACCATCTAAAACTTTAACATCATTTTCTCCGAACATATTCTTAGTTCCAAGCTCAAGCCAAGGCGAAGCAGTCCCATATACAAAGTACGAAAAATCCTTATTTGAATTCAAGCACTTGTTAACTATTTGAGGAATTAAATCCGTTCCATTAAGGTTCTCGCCAGCGTCCTTCCCCCAATAGCGGCAAACTAACTCTATGCCCTTTCCATCACGTAAGAGAACATCTAGGCCGTTAAAACTTTCATAAACATCATTATCATTAGCCATTAGGTTGTACCCATGTTGATTCAAAAAGCCCACTGTCTTTGGGCTAGATATATCAATAAGACTACAAATAAAACTTTCTACTTCATCAGAGCTCATTAACAATAGATTATTTAATTTCATCAACTGTTTTCTCTAGTCTGGATTTAATAAATTTTGCAGGAACACCACCTACTATTGAGTAAGGTTCAATATCTTTAGTAACAACAGAGCCAGCTCCAACAATTGATCCCTTACCGATTCTTACACCATGTAGAATAACAACGTTGCGACCGATCCAAACATCACTTTCGATAACTGGACAACTATTAGCAATCATTTCTTGATCAATCATTGGAATATCTAGTCTATCATAAGCATGAGAGTTACTTAAAATTGAAACGTCAGGAGCAATCATTACATTACTTCCAATAGTAGCACCTTGAATAAAAACGCGTTCGTTTATATGGCAATATTCTCCAATAGTTAAATTCTTACAATCAGAAATATAAACAGAGTTCTCAAAAATAGTTTTGCGATGATATACCATCGCCTTTAAAACCTTTGAAACGTAAAAAACCCTGAATTTATTGAAAAGTGAGGTGTATTTTGTATTAGGTAGATGTGAAACAAAAACATAATAAAAAATAAGAGCTAACTTATTTAGCATAATCGATTACCTCTTTATATATTTTTATCATTTTCATGACTACATAATCGTTTGAAAGTCCAAGCTGCATGATTCTTTCACGTCTAGCACCTACATGAGATTTTGCGTGTGTGAGGGTTTTATAGAGTAATTCAGATATAGCAGCCGGATCTGCATCAATGTTGAACACAGCAGTTCCAGCAACACCACGTGTAATATAATCGACATCACCTACATTAGAGCTGACTATTGGTAAATCGCAGCTCATTGCTTCTTTTATAACTTGGGGAGATCCTTCACTTACCGATGTCATTAATACAGCTGCAGCTGACTGCATGTGCATCCTTACTTCATCCCTGCTAAAGCCGTCGAGAGGGAGTATTTCTAACCGACCAAATCTATTGTTATAATCAGCTACAACCTTTTGAAACAATGGAAAATTTTTAACTTCCCGATCTATTCTCCCAGGAAAAAGAAGAACATTACTATTAATTGAATCAAAATCAGGTTTAAAGAAATCAGTGTCTACACCACATGGTAAGACAACATAATCACTACGATAATCCCTCACAACATCATTCATTTTTTCGTTTAACGTTAATACCTTTCCAACCCGACTAAGGATTAGCTTAGTGAGGAAGACTTGTACATTTTTATTCTGCTCTACAAGTATATCTCCACCATGTAGTGTTAATACGACATTGTTCCAACGGCGTTTAAAAGGGTTTAACAGCGTAAATAGAGCACTCAATCCATAGTGAGCATGGATAACATCATATTTATTAAATATTAAATGTCCTAACAATTTTAATGATCCAAATAAATACACCAGCTTCGATTTATAACCATCTATGACAAGAAGCTCACACTCAACCCCTTCTATTTTATTTAGAGCTTCAACCTGCTCTTTAACAAAAATGCCGGCATACAAAAAATCCTTATTACGACCTGGATACATATTTGAAACAATTAAAATCTTCATACGTCCTCAAGTTCACTCATTCACTTACTGGTTTAGAGTTGAAA
>NZ_JATABG010000413.1:0-2897 GCF_036533755.1 Vibrio sp. M260118
CTTCTCCTTTTGCTTCGGGACCTGAACACTCCAAGCATGGCTGATAGACATGTGAAGTGGTAGGGGGAGACCATCTCATCACCTTAATGCGGCGTTATGTGTATAGAGGAACCTATGAATCAACAGGAACTATTAGTGATATTTGAAACAATCGCGAAATCTCAGCCTAATCAGTGGATTCCTGTGATTTCTGCGCTTGGTGGGGCACTAGTTGGTGGGTTAGTTACTTTCTTTCCTACAAAATATCTAGAAGAGCATAGGGCTAAGATGTTTTCTCAGCAAGTGCAAAACTCGATAATTGCTGAAGTCTCGGCGCTATTGCGTGTAATCGAGAATCGAAAATATGTTGAGTCTGTGGAAGAAGCAGTACTTTATTTGAAAAACAATCCGAAAGGTACTTACACTTTGTTTGCAGACATACCAGCCCATTACTCGCTGATTTATCAAGAGCAATGTAAACATATTGGAACACTGGATCGAGAAGTAGCTCGAGATATTATCAACTTTTATCAACTAATAGATGCCATTGTCCAAGATATAAAGCCGAATGGGACTTTTACAACAGCTTCAGACCGTCTGATAGATAGTTGTGGTCATTGCTACGTGGTAAGGGCAACTGGTGGCGATTATGTGTTTGAGCAAAAAGATGCTCAGTTAGACTTGAAAGACATAACCCAATTGATTCAGGAACATGAGTTTGCTCAAGCAGAACTCTGCCTTACCAAGATACAGTTTACCAGCATAGAAGAAGCCGTTATGTCACTTAGTTTGGGAAGATAAAATGTTGTCAAAAGATAATACAGGGTTGATCGTTGTTGACGTGCAGGGGAAGCTTGCACGCTTAGTCCATGATAGTGAAGCTCTGATTTCTAACTGCGCGAGTTTAATAGTAGGAGCTAGGGAACTTGGTTTACCCATTGTATTACTTGAGCAAAACCCTGAAAAGCTAGGTTCTACCGTTGAAGAACTACAAGTTCATTTGACTGGAGTTAGTCCGATATCTAAGTTCACTTTCAGTGCTTGTGAGTCTGCCGATTTTATAGCAACCATCAAGAACTCCAATGTGGATACTTGGTTAGTTTGTGGTATTGAGGCACATATATGTGTTTACCAAACCGCAAAAGGATTGGCTGAACTAGGTTTAAATGTCGAGCTGGTCAGTGACTGTGTTTCATCACGCAAGTTATCCAATGTTCAGCTGGCTATACGTCGGCTTGAAGCAATTGGCGTTGGTATAACGGGTGTCGAAATGTGTCTCTAAGAGCTTGTGAAAGATTGCAGGTCGCTTGAGTTTAAACAGATTCTTTACTTAGTTCGCTAACACTCCTTACACCAAGCGATTAATGAAAATACCCACAGCTATCAGGTTTTGCTATGGGGAGTGGTTTGTGTGTCAGTCCTGATGCGAGAGTAACAAAGTCACCATGGTAGTTCCTCACCAGTAAAACTGTAAAACTTACCTGTGTCTGATGGTTGTGCTTTGCTGATGATATTAAACAGCTGGAGGCTCACATATTCAGGAGTAAAAAGTTTGTTTGGCGGAACCTTCTTCTGAAAAGGCTGGGACAATAGTGTATCTGTGGTTCCAGGGTGAAACGCAAACACACAGCAGTTTGGTAGCTTAAATTGCCACTCTATACTGACTGTTTTTATCGCCATGTTTAGTGCGGCTTTAGAGCAACGGTAGCTAACCCAACCACCAATTTTGTTATCTTCGATACTTCCGATTCTTGCAGATAGTGAAATAAAGTATGTCCGATGCTTAGCTTTAAGGTGGCGAGAAAAATACTTAGCTAACAATAGTGTAGGTATGGTATTTGAGCTCAAGTTTTGGTTAAAAAACGCGGGAATGAATTCGTTGATAGATTTTTCGGGCTTATTGGTTTGATCATGTAGAAAACCAGCGGCATTGACCAATATGTCGAGATCAGGAATCTTATCTGCGAGTTGTTTTACATCAGATTCTAGCGACAAGTCGACGTTAAACCAGGCTGCTTTGCTTTGTAACTCTTCAGGTTTGGTAGAGTTGTATGTGGCATAGATTGCAGCTTCAGGATATAGGGTAGAGGTATGCTCAACAATCGCTCTTCCGATGCCACCGCTTCCACCAGTGATTAGAATTTTCAATAGGTTATACTCAACAATTAGATGAAACATAGGCCAAGCGTAATAAGAGACATACTTAGCGTTTGCTCCAATCCTTGCTTGATTAACAAGAGTATCTACGTTTGAAACTTAAAGTCGGATCGTTCTAAGAGTAACGCTAATTTGATTCAAGGAACTGAGTAAAGTTGGTCACCATGTCATCACTGTTGAAGTGAGAGCCTGTTATCTCTTGGCTTATGATGTTACGAGCTTGTCTATACATCTTCTCGGGAAGAGGAATGTAGCCGGAGTTGTTCACGGATCGCTTAACATTGCGAGGGTGGAATGCGTGGGTTAAAAATTTACGAACGCTTTCACGCTTTGATATCGCAGCTTTATTGACGTAAAGAAATAGCGGGCGAGATAAATCACTATATTCGCCGTTAGTGACGTTCTCTACGCTAGGTAGGGTCGGTTTGCCATTGGTATTGGTGATGGCAATGGCTTTAAGCATATCTTGATGCTGCTGGTAGTAGGCAAAGCCAAGAAACGCCATTGCATATTTGTCAGCAGCGACTTCTGCTGCCATAGCGTTATCATCTTCATTGGCGAAGTAATCTTGTCGGCTATTTGTCTTATTCAAAACCACATTGACAAAATAATCATAGGTACCTGAATCGGATCCCGGACCATGAAGTGTGATTGGATTCGATGGGTAAGCGCTGTCTACTTCGCTCCATAAATCTAGCTGGGCTTCAGAAGAGGCTTGCCAAATGTTTGCTAACGTCGCGATGGGCATTGAGTCGATCCAG
>NZ_JATABG010000414.1:0-2896 GCF_036533755.1 Vibrio sp. M260118
CGTTTATCGTTGGGGTGACTATTCCGCTGCTGTTAACACAGCTTGTTCATTACTTACTAGCGCATTTTCGCAGCGCTTTTAATAATTATATCAAGTCTATTGTCAAACAACCTGACTTTGTTAACACAATTTCAAGTCGACTAACGAAAAACGACAACCTCTTTTTGCTCATATTTCTCAAACAGATAGTTTGCACAAGCCTGTATCCGAGTCATAATTACTTTATTATCTATAAGACGATGTCTAAAGATCGGAGAGTGTATTGTGCACATTAGCCCAAATGATACCAACCAGTACCGTTATCTAACCTTAGCGAACGGTGTTAGGGTTTTATTGATCCATGATGCCAATGCACAAAAATCTGCTGCAGCGTTAGCAGTTAATGTCGGTCACTTTGATGATCCTGTAGACAGAGAAGGCTTAGCTCACTATCTAGAACATATGCTATTTTTGGGCACAGAAAAATACCCCAAAGTCGGTGAGTTTCAGAGTTACATTAATCAGCATGGCGGAAGTAACAACGCGTGGACAGGAACAGAGCACACCTGCTTCTTTTTCGACGTCTCTCCCAATGCATTCAAGCAGAGCCTCGACCGATTTAGCCAGTTTTTTACCGCGCCTCTATTCAACTCAGAAGCATTAGACAAGGAGCGACAAGCTGTTGAATCTGAGTACAAACTCAAGCTCAACGACGACTCGAGACGGCTCTACCAAGTTCACAAAGAAGTGGTCAACCAAGCTCACCCCTTCAGTAAGTTTTCCGTCGGCAACTTAGAAACGCTCGGCGACCGAGGCGGAGTGTCGATCAGAGACGAAATTGTCGCTTTCCATTTTGAGCAGTACTCTGCGGATTTAATGACGCTCACTATAGCGGGCCCGCAAGAACTCGATGAGCTAGAAGCATGGTGCCAAGAGAAGTTCTCTACTATTCCAAATCACCACTTAGCGCATAAGTGCATAACGGCTCCCTATAACGACCAAAATTCAACCTCAATTTTAATCAATGTTGAACCTATAAAAGAGATTCGCAAATTAATCTTGACCTTCCCTATGCCTAGCATGGATGAATATTATCAATCCAAACCTCTCTCCTACTTCGCTCATCTACTTGGCTATGAAGGTAAAGCAAGCTTGATGCTAATGCTTAAAGAGAAAGGCTGGATTACCTCGTTATCTGCAGGAGGCGGCACAAGTGGCAGTAACTACCGTGAGTTTGCAATTAGCTGTGCGCTAACTCCAGAAGGTTTACAGCAAGTTGACCAAATTACCCAAGCAGTATTCAGCTATATTTCTCTGATTGCCGAGAAAGGCATGGACGAATGGCGTTATCTTGAAAAACAGGCGGTGTTGGAATCGGCTTTCCGTTTTCAAGAACCCACTCGCCCTCTCGATCTGGTTAGTCACTTAGTGATCAACATGCAACACTATCATCCAGATGACGTAATCTATGGCGATTTCATGATGAACCGCTACGATGAAGCGCAGTTAAAATCATTGCTCGGCTACTTTACCCCAGCGAACCTGCGTACCACTTTGATCGCCCACGGTTACCAATACGACAAACGCGCTAAGTGGTATGACACGCCTTACTCGATCACTCCGTTTACACAACAACAAACGGAGTTCTATCTCCAACCTAGCCCATTAAAGTTCGAGCTACCAGAGAAAAACCCTTTTATCTGCTATGACCTTGACCCTAAAGAGCTTGAGGTAACCCAAACCCAGCCTCAAGTATTGGAGGAGTTACCTGGCTTCAAACTCTGGCATTTACAAGATGATGAATTTAGATTACCGAAAGGGGTAATCTATGTAGCGATTGATAGCCCTCATGCCGTCGCCAACCCACGTAACATCGTTAAAACTCGTATTTGCGTTGAGATGTTTTTAGACAGCCTCGCCTCCGACACCTATCAGGCCGAAATTGCAGGTATGGGTTACAACATGTATGCCCACCAAGGCGGCGTCACGTTGACTGTTTCTGGTTTTAGCCAAAAGCAACCGGAGTTGATGAAGCAAATTTTAACCCGCTTTGCAGCGCGAGATTTTAGCACTCAGCGTTTTGATACCATTAAGCAACAATTGCTAAGAAATTGGCGCAACTCAGCTCAAGATCGCCCTATTTCGCAACTGTTTAATGCACTAACTGGTATTTTGCAGCCAAACAATCCACCTTATTCAGTACTCGTTGAGGCATTGGAGTCAATCAAGGTCGACGAACTTGCGAGCTTTGTGGATGCCATTCTCGCTGAATTGCATGTAGAGATGTTTGTTTATGGGGACTGGACTAGATCAGACGCACTGGCACTTGGCAACACACTAAAAGATGCTTTGAGAGTTAAAGATCAACAATATGAAGAGGCACTGCGTCCACTAGTGATGTTAGGTAAAAACGGTTCATTCCAACGTGAGGTGTTCTGCGATCAGGAAGACTCAGCGACTGTAATGTATTACCAATGTGACGATACGAGCGCTAAAAGCATCGCCTTGTATTCACTCGCCAACCACCTGATGTCGGCAACCTTCTTCCACGAAATCCGTACGAAACAGCAATTAGGCTACATGGTAGGAACTGGCAACTTACCACTGAACAAGCATCCTGGTATCGCACTCTATGTGCAATCACCGAATGCCGCGCCAATCGATCTGATTAGCTCAATCGATGAGTTCCTCAATGCCTTCTATATGGTGTTACTTGAGCTCAATGAGTACCAATGGCACAGCAGTAAACGCGGGCTTTGGAACCAAATCTCAACTCCAGATACCACCTTACGTGGTCGTGCACAGAGATTATGGGTCGCGATAGGCAATAAAGACCTCGAGTTCAATCAGCGAGAAGTGGTACTGCAAGAACTTAAAGCATTAACCCATACTGACATGATCCGCTTCGTCGTCAATG
>NZ_JATABG010000415.1:0-2884 GCF_036533755.1 Vibrio sp. M260118
GTAGATCGCCATATCAGTGGTCACCTTGCTAAATAAAGTCGGTGCTAGCCAGTTACCATCTGGAAAACCTTCAACTTTGCAATTCAGTCCATCGAGTACGCATTTGGCTCCCTGTGCTTTGCCTTCTTCAATCAAGCTAATCACTCGCTGTTTAGCCTGTTTACTGATCAGCGGCCCATAACCTGCCTGATCATCATTCCAAGCCCCCGGTTTAACTTTCGCCATCTCAACCGCTAAGTCATCAACCCACTGTTTTGAACTGCCAACAAACACAGCCACAGAAATTGCCATACAACGTTGCCCCGCTGCGCCCACCGAAGAGCCAACCAAGTTGCTAATCACTTGCTCTTTGCTTGCGTCAGGCATCACCACCATATGATTTTTCGCTCCTGCAAAGGCTTGAACTCGCTTATGATGAGCTGTTCCTGTTTGATAGATGTGTTTAGCAACAGGCACAGAACCGACAAAAGAAACCGCTTTAATCATTGGGTGCTTGAGCAAGTAATCAACCTGAGTCTTATTGCCGTGAACAATCTGCAACGTTCCTTTAGGCGCTCCGGCTAACTCAAATAGCTCAGCTAAGCGCATCGCGGTTAATGGTACTTGCTCTGAAGGCTTAAGAACGAAGGTGTTACCTGCTGCTATCGCTAATGGGAACATCCACAAAGGGATCATGGCAGGGAAATTAAATGGCGTGATCCCACAGCAAACACCCAGAGGTTGGATCAACGAATAGGAGTCTATATCGGTCGCAACATTCTCAACCGTTTCCCCCATCATATTGCTGGCAATGTTGGCCGCCTGCTCTACCACTTCAATGCCTCGCCAAACATCACCTTTGGCATCAACCGTTGTTTTACCCGTCTCTTTTGAAACGATAACTGCTAGCTCATCATGATGCTCTTTGAGCAGATGTTGGTACTTCAACATCACACGTGCGCGTTCAGACACAGCGACGTTTTTCCACTGCTCAAAAACACTTTGTGCGTTGGCAATCGCTCGCTCCATTTCATCTTCCGTCGCACACGGTAACTCAGCAATAATCTGGTTGGTGGCTGGGTTAGTCACATCTATCCAGTCGTTGGTTTCCGATTGGCAAAACTCACCACCAATAAATAACGAGACGATTTGTGTCATTGCTCTGTCCTTTTAAGCTTTTTGTTAAACTAACCTAAGTATTAAACGGGCACTTCGATGGCGATTGCCGTCGCTTCTCCACCGCCGATACATATTGCAGCAATGCCTTTCATCACTTTGCGTCGGCTCGCATCACCATCGACTCCATAGGCTTGTAGCTGTCTTAGGCTATATACCAGGGTAGTTAAAATTCGTGCACCACTTGCTCCTATTGGGTGCCCTAATGCGCAAGCTCCACCCTTAATGTTGACTTTGCTGTTGTCTAACTTGAGTTGATCGGCGGCAATTTGCGCTACCACAGCAAAGGCTTCGTTGATCTCCCATAGATCGACATCTTGCACTTCCCAATCTAATCGTGACAGTAACTGCTCTATCGCGTGAACTGGCGCAACGGTAAACTCTGCAGGTTGCCTGGCATGAGTTGAGTGACCTTTAATAATCGCTAAAGGCTTTAACTCATGATGCTTAGCCTGAGCCGCATCCATTACCAATAGTGCCGCCGCACCATCAGATATCGCGCTAGAGTTTGCTGCAGTGATAGTGCCCTGTTTAGCAAATGCTGGTTTTAGCTGGGGGATCTTGTTTGGGTCAATGGTTCGAGGCAATTCGTCACAATTGAGTACTTGCCCATTAGCGAGTTCAACCTCAACCAACTCATCAGCAAACATATTCTGTTTATCCGCAGAGATTGCTCGGTACACTGACTGCTTTGCCCACTCATCCATTCGCTCGCGGGTATACTCGAGCTTGTCAGCGATTTGCTGACCATAAACGCCCATAAGTTCTCCTTGGTAGGCGTCTTGTAAACCATCTAAGAACATATGGTCATACGTGGTTTTGTGCCCTAAACGCATTCCACTGCGTGACTCTTTAAGCAAATATGGGGCATTAGTCATGCTCTCCATTCCACCGGCTAAAGCAGATTGAATCGCTCCGGCTTTGATCGAATCGTATGCGAACATCACCGCCTTCATGCCTGAGCCACACACCTTATTGAGTGTTGTACATGGCGTACTTTGATCGACGCCACCACCCAGTGCTGCTTGGCGAGCAGGTGCCTGACCACACCCCGCAGGCAGTACGCAGCCCATATAGACTTCATCTAGGCTATCAGGCAATAGGTTGGCTTGCTCAAGTGTGGCCTTAATCGCCATCGCACCCAACTGAGGAGCAGAATATTCAGCCAACATGCCTTGAAACTTACCCATAGGAGTACGTTTTGCCGACACTATCCAGATCTCGTTATCCTGCATGGCACTGGTCCTTTGATTTATTCCTAGCTTAAGAACTCGATTCGAACTCGGTTAATTTCTTGACGTTTACGTAAGCATAGCACTAACATTTACGTAAACGTAAAGTAACAACTAAAAACTACAAGACGATTTTTGATTCAGCCGATGTTGATTGGCTCAAGACCCAAGAAAAATGAACTAGGAAAAGAACTTCAGTGGATAAATATAAAATTAGCGACCTAGCAAAAGAGTTCGACATTACAACACGCAGCATCCGTTTCTATGAGGATGAAGGGCTGATTCAACCCGAGCGCAAAGGCAGTATGCGGATTTACAACCGACGTGATAAAACGCGTTTGAAACTGATACTACGCGGCAAAAGGCTGGGCTTCTCACTTGCAGAAATTCGCGAACTATTTGAGCTGTACGACACTCATCAAGGTGATACTCAGTTAACTGAAATGCTCAAGATAATTGATGAGAAGGAGGCGGTGCTGATGCGCCAACTCGATGAT
>NZ_JATABG010000416.1:0-2859 GCF_036533755.1 Vibrio sp. M260118
GCTAGGCAAGGCATGCCAAACCGCCTTAACTAACGTTGCCAACGGTATAGCGAAAAACACCCCCCAGAATCCCCATAAACCACCAAATACCAACACAGCCACGATGATAGCGACTGGGTGTAAGTTAACAGCTTCGGAGAACAAAACTGGGACTAAAACATTGCCATCAAGCGCTTGAATAATGCCGTAGGCGATAAGAAGCCAATAGAATTGTGGAGTCAACCCCCACTGAAAAAGGCCAACGATAGCGACGGGTATTGTCACTGCTGCTGCACCGATATAAGGGATCAGTACCGAAAAACCAACCGCAACCGCGAGCAGTACCGAGTAGCGGAGATCCAAAATAGCGAAGGTCACATAACTCACACCACCAACAATCAATATCTCCATCACCTTACCACGAATGTAATTAGAGATTTGTTCGTTCATCTCGACCCATACTTTGGTTGCCAAACGGCGATTGCGCGGCAACACACCACGAGTCATGTCCATCATCTCATCTTTATCTTTAAGTAAGAAGAAAACCAGTAGTGGGACAAGAATTAAATAAACACCAAGAGTCGCCAAGCTGACTAATGAAGCAAGAGAACCTTTTACTACAGTTTCCCCCATCACTATTACTTGGTTTTTAGCATTGGAAACCAGTGACTCTACAATCTGAAAATTCTCTAACTCAGGGTAACGATGTGGCAACTCGGCAATGTAGCCTTGTAGACCGCCATACATAGAAGGAATGTCATTCACTAAGTTGCCGACTTGCTCCCAGATGGTCGGGATCAAACCAAAAATAGCGACAAGCATCAGGCTAATAAAGCTCAAAATAACGAATATCACTGCTAACGTTCTTGGCAGTCCTATTCGGCATAGCTGAACCACGGGCCACTCAAGTAAGTAAGCAAGGACAATCGCGACAAGCAGAGGCGCGATTAAATTGCCAAAGAAATAGATGGTAATGAAGCCGAACAGAAGAATCGCAACAAGACTGACAGCGTGTGGATCAGAGAAACGTCGCTTATACCAACGACTTACCATTTCAAACATTCAACATAGTTCCTGTGGTTTTATTATTCGACAGACTCGCATACGATGATAACCATCTTTCTCTTCACAGACTAATTCATAGCAGTTCTGGCGAAGATATTGGGCAATATCAGCAAACGAACTGGATTCGGAAACTAGAATGATGGCATGCTCGTCAACGGACAAACCTTTTACATGCCGTTTCGCAAGCAACAATGCCATAGGACAGCGTTCCTGACGCAAGTCCAAGATTCTTGATTCCATTTTTTAGCTCGATGCATATTATTACGGATAAGTATTGTATAGTGTTTTTTTGTAGGCGTCAGTGCAAATAATAGTGGTATGTCCAAGAGTTCTGTTCGTACTCTAACTGAGAGTTTGTTACCTTCTTAACTGAGTGAGTTAACAAATTGGAAACCATCGCTGCGATATAGTGTCCAACCGTATACCTAACTTGCTAATATACACTCAGCAAGGATCAATACATCAATGGAGTTCCATCTGCTAAATATGCTTAAACACACGCGTTCACTCGTTTGCCTTTGTATAGCGACTGCTTTAAGTACCCCTACCACCACGCATGCAAATAGCCTAGATCTTCCCGATATAGGTACAGCAGCGAGTGGCACTTTAACCATCGCACAAGAACTTCGATACGGAGACGCATACATGCGTATGCTCCGAGCTAGTTCACCGATTGTGAACGATCCCGTTCTTAACGAGTATATTGATAGTCTGGGTCATCGCCTAGTTGCCAGCTCAACCGATGTAAAAACGCCATTCACGTTCTTCATGATTCGCGACCGCAACATTAACGCCTTTGCCTTTTTTGGCGGATACGTAGCGCTACATTCGGGTCTATTCCTGCATGCCCAAAGCGAAAGTGAACTCGCTTCAGTCGTTGCCCACGAAATTGCCCACGTGACTCAGCGCCACTTAGCTCGGAGTATGGAAGAGCAAGCGCGACGCTCCCCGGCAACCTTGGCTGCTCTAGCAGGATCGCTGCTGCTTGCCATCGCCTCGCCACAAGCAGGTATTGCAGCAATGACAGCAACAACAGCAGGGAGCATGCAAGGCCAAATCAACTACACCCGTAGCAACGAAAAAGAAGCTGACCGATTTGGTATCAGCACCATGGCCAAAGCAGGATTTGATGTCAATGCTATGCCACGCTTTTTCGGTCGATTGGCCGATGAGTTCCGCTACGCGAGTAAACCGCCACCGATGCTGTTAACTCACCCACTACCTGAAGACCGTATTACTGATAGTCGTGCTCGAGCTCAAAGCTATCCTGCGCGACGTATCGATCCATCACTGGATTATCACCTAGCGAGAGCACGCATTGTGGCGCGTCACGCAGGTATAGACGGCAAAGCGGCGTTAGACTGGATGGAACGTAACGAAAAACGCGCATCTGAAAGCATTAGAGCCTCGTTCCAGTACGGAAAAGCCTTAATCTATTTAGACACAAAAAGAGCCGAAGAGGCTAGCGCCATACTGCTAGAACTACATAAATTCAACCCAGATAACCGCTTTTACTTGGATGCAATGGCTGATACCTATCTGGCAATGAAGCAAGCCGACAAAGCCGAAGCGATGCTCAGTCGCGCGCTAAAAGAAGCGCCAAACAACGCAGTTTTGACCATCAACTATGCTAACGTGTTGATGGAGCAGAACAAAAACGAACAGGCAATTCGCGTCTTACAACGCTATACCCATGATAACCCAAAAGATGTCAATGGCTGGCACCTGCTGTCAGAAGCCAATATTCACCTTGGCATCAGTGATGAAGATCTAGCAGCTCGTGCAGAGATTCTGGCCCTAAAAGCCAATTGGAAC
>NZ_JATABG010000417.1:0-2842 GCF_036533755.1 Vibrio sp. M260118
GTCATTAGCTCGATAGCTTATCGCTACTTGATAGTTCCGCCCTTCAGCATGCATACGTTGCGCGCCTAAATAAGTAGCAAGCCTATTTCCCTCAATCGTTGCCGATGTTAAAACCAAACGATGCTGACTTGTTCCGTTTAATAGCGCAACCAACAGATCGGTGTCCCAGCGACGCTCATGAAATTCATCGACAATGATCGTCTCGAAGTCAGCGAGCTTGTTTTCTGAGTACCAGCGCAACGCGACACCCGGCGTTACGAAAACCACTTGAGTATTTTCGTCAAATCGACCCTCTAATTTAATTGCATATCCTACTGACTTACCCAGCGGCTGGCCTTGTTGCTCAGAGAGAAACTGCGCCAAAGAGGTACAAGCAATCCTTCTTGGTTCAATAACGAGCACTCTGCCGGACTCCGCAGCCCAAAGAGGTAATCGTGTTGATTTTCCCGATCCTGTATCCGCTTCAACAATTAAATGGTGTTGGCTAAGTGCGGCTTTAAAATCCGATTTTAGAGAGTCGATAGGTAAGCTTGTCATCTGTGGCGTTTATGAATTTAAAAGACTTAAAATTATAAACTCAAAGTTTGTCGGAAAGGAGGATTATTCTGTTTACAATACAACAACGAATCCCTATCATTTTTATGTTCCTGTTCCTAAAGGTCTGATGACCCTAACCCCTACTAAGGCATGTAATGAATAACGATAAACGCCCTCTATATATCCCCTATGCAGGCCCTGCGCTTCTCAGTACTCCTCTTCTAAACAAAGGCAGTGCCTTCTCAAGTGAAGAAAGAAGCTCATTTAACCTAGAAGGCTTGCTTCCAGAAAATACTGAAACCATTCAGGAACAAGTAGAGCGTGCCTATCAGCAGTATCGAAACTTTGAAAGCGATATGGATAAGCACATTTATCTACGTAACATTCAAGATACTAACGAAACGCTATTCTACCGACTGGTTCAAAACCACATTTCAGAGATGATGCCGATCATCTATACACCGACGGTGGGTGCCGCATGTGAGAACTTCTCGAATATCTATCGTCGCGGACGTGGTCTGTTTGTTTCTTATGCTAATCGTGATCGTATTGATGACATCCTAAATAACGCCTCCAACCACAACGTCAAGGTTATTGTCGTAACCGATGGTGAACGTATTCTCGGTTTGGGTGACCAGGGTATTGGTGGTATGGGAATTCCAATTGGTAAGCTTGCTCTCTATACAGCATGTGGCGGTATTAGCCCAGCTTACACACTTCCTATCGTTTTGGATGTGGGCACTAATAACCCGCAGCGTCTTGCCGATCCTATGTATATGGGGTGGCGTCATCCGCGTATTACAGGTGCAGAGTACGATGCATTTGTCGAAGAGTTCATGCAAGCCGTCCAGCGTCGCTGGCCAGATGCTCTTATCCAATTTGAAGATTTTGCACAGAAAAATGCTATGCCGCTGCTTGAACGTTATAAAAACCGCGTTTGTTGCTTTAACGATGACATTCAGGGCACCGCAGCGGTTACCGTTGGCTCCCTGCTGGCCGCATGTAAAGCGGCAGGAAGCCAGCTATCTGAACAACGTGTCACCTTCCTTGGAGCAGGCTCTGCTGGCTGTGGTATCGCAGAGGCGATCATCGCCCAGATGGTTTCTGAAGGGATTAGCGATGAACAGGCTCGCTCGCAAGTATTCATGGTTGACCGCTGGGGTCTGCTACAAGAAGGTATGCCGAACTTACTAGACTTCCAACAACGCCTGGTGCAAAAGCGTGTGACAACGAACGATTGGGAAGCAGAAGGAAATGCTTTCTCACTATTAGACGTCATGCGTAATGCTAAACCAACCGTACTGGTCGGGGTTTCAGGTGCGCCAGGACTATTTAGCGAAGACGTTATTAAAGAGATGCACAAACATTGCCCTCGCCCAATTGTATTTCCTCTGTCGAATCCAACCAGTCGCGTTGAAGCAACACCCAATGACATCATCCGCTGGACGAACGGCGAAGCATTAGTAGCGACAGGTAGCCCATTTGATCCAGTTGTCCATGACGGAAAGACCTATCCGATTGCTCAGTGCAACAATAGCTATATTTTCCCTGGCATTGGTTTGGGCGTACTGGCAGTACAAGCTAAACGTGTTACCGATGAAATGCTTATGGAGTCTAGCCGCGCATTGGCAACATGTTCACCGCTGGCAATTAACGGCCAGGGAGCGCTACTACCACCGCTAGAAGCTATCCATTCCGTATCGAAGAAAATTGCTTTCGCAGTGGCCAAAAAAGCCATTGAACAAGGTGTGGCATTAGAAATTCCAGATGAAGCGCTAGAAGAAGCGATTGATGCTTCATTCTGGCAGCCTGTATACCGCCGTTACAAGCGCACTGCTTTCTAGTTTCAACAATACAGAATGTAAACCCAGCGATTCGCTGGGTTTTCTTTTCCTACCGCTAATGTCCCGTCATGACCTTTCTCTTAATTGTTATTGACTAAGTTCATGGTATGCTGCGCTAATCTGTAATTTTCGATTGTTATTAATGGATTACTTAAACCTATTGGGCGGTTACCTTCGTCCCTATTTAACTGAAATCTCCACCGCATTGATCGCTTGTACACTCGTTATGGCTGGGGGCGAAATCAACGCTATGCTGAGAAGAATTCTAAGAAACAGTAACTTTGCCCTCAGAACTGTGGCATTTGTATTGATAAATGCGTTTGGTTACGGCTTAATCATCGTTAAAGCAACGCCTTACCTATCTCGGACACTAGGTGAACTTGAGGCCGGCATCATGCTCGCCATCATATTATTTTGCTTCACATTAATTGGCCTATGGGCCCAAAGGAACCGACAAATCT
>NZ_JATABG010000418.1:0-2827 GCF_036533755.1 Vibrio sp. M260118
TCGTGTTGAACGTGTATTAATTTGTTCAACCGTTCCTTTAGCGCCTTCTATCTCAAGAAAGTCACCAATACGGATGGGCTTTTCACCGATGAGTATCCAACCGCTGATAAAGTTATTGATGATATTTTGGGCACCGAAGCCAAAGCCAATAGCGATAGCACCTGACAAAAATGCAAATGCCGTAATTGGAATATTCAGCATTGATAAAGTCGTTAGGAAAATGATGCCAAGTGCAATGACAAACAGTATTCGTTGGATTAAGTGGACGATGTTCGGATCTTTGCCAGAGGACGTGAGTTTTGTACAAACTCGTTTAATGATCAGTTTTGCTATCCACAAACTAGATACCACCCATGTTGGTACGGCAAGTATTGCCCACAATGTCACAGGTTGGTCGTTAAAGGTAAAAAGAGTCATCTCTAGCCATGAAATTGCTTGCTCAAACATGTTTATATTTCCTCGATACTTGAACCGCAAAAGACTTTTGAAGGATCAATTAAAAACTTGGTCCCCATCGCTTGCCGACCCAGGAGCATTAAGTAGGTCATATCCGAACGGTCGGTAAGAGTAATTTGAATTGGCCATTCCAATTGTCCGAGTCGCGCATTCGTCTCAATGACATAGCGTTGTTCAGAGGCTCCATTCGACGATTTAATTTTTCGTAAGTCATAGAGCTCGGATTGGCATCTGACCACCTTATCAACGTTATGAACCTCTGGATGGATATCAAATTGAATGCAAGGTTTACCTTGCTCTGTTAGCAAAGATATATTGTCGACATGCAGCGAAGAGGTCTGTGCTCCAGAATCAACCCTAACCGTTAGGCTCTCGATACCTAGGTCAGGTAAAGAAATATTCTCTAAACGTCCAATAATGACTTTCTCTTTCCTACTCATATTCATCCCCCCTATTTTATCTGCCTTGATGCAATATCTTCTGAGAGCTTGTCTATTTGATCCGCGACGACTTGCTCGTCCTCGTTAAAATAAGCGATGTGGTACATGGCTTCACCTTCTTGAACTAAAGGGATGTTTTGTTTGCCGATGATAACCCCAGTCTTAGGCGCGGTGATAGTGGCTAATTCTTCACCATAAGCACTACTAATGGTCGCGAGTTGGTCGCCTTTTTTTACGTAGTCACCCAGTTGAAACTTGTGCTTCACTATTCCGCTGGCACTGCCACGCACCCATTGGCTGCCTCTAGCGATAACTGGGTCTGGGACGGTTTTACTCGATTTACTACTTTTACTGACCATGTTTAGGTATCGCAATACTCGTATTACTCCGCGAGTTCCCATTCTGATGGAGGTCTCATCAAATCGAAGTGCTTCTCCTCCTTCATAAACCAGTACTTTGGTATTTGAGTTGGCAGCGCAGTCTCGTAAAGAGCCATCAATTTCCTCAGAGTGCAATACAACAGGAGCGCCAAACGCAGTGGCTAGTTGAGCAGTGGTCTCATCCTCAACATTCGCTCGAATTTGCGGTAAGTTGGTTCTATGTATTGCTCCTGTGTGAAGATCAATGCCGTACTGACATTTATCAATAATTTCGGTTTTGAAAATGTTGGCGACACGCGCGGCCAATGAACCTTTTGCCGATCCGGGAAAGCTGCGATTTAAGTCCCTGCGGTCTGGCAAATATCTACTTTGATGAATAACACCATGAACATTTACCATAGGAACAAAAATGACACTGCCACGCAGGACTTTAAACCGTTTCATATTGATGATGCGGTGAACAATCTCTATTCCGTTCAACTCGTCACCATGGACCGCGGCACTGACAAAAATATTGGGGCCTTCCCGTTTGCCTCGAATAATATACACAGGTAAAGAAACTTCCCCGTCGGTGTATAGTTTGGCGACAGGAAGGGCTATTTTGGTTCGTTCACCCGGTAATATAGTGTTACCACCGATAGTTAGAGGCGACATACTGCTTACCCTTTACCACGTGTTTTGTTGGCGTGAAACTTAGCGTTCTTTTCTATAAACTCATACAGTTTTCCCGCAACATCTAAATTGGTTGCTTTCTCGATACCTTCTAGGCCTGGAGATGAGTTGACTTCCATTACCATCGGGCCGCTATTTGAACGTAGCAAGTCGACACCACAAAAGTTGAGTCCCATGATCTTTGCCGCTGCGACTGCGGTTTCTCGCTCTTCTTTGGTTAATCGGATCACTTCAGCAGAGCCACCTCTGTGCAAGTTAGAGCGAAATTCTCCTTCAGCAGCTTGACGCTTCATTGCGGCTACAACTCGACCGCCGATGACTAAGCAACGAATATCAGCGCCTCCGGATTCTTTAATATACTCCTGAATGAGAATGTTCGCTTTTAACCCCATAAAGGCTTCGATGATACTTTCCGCAGCTTTGGACGTTTCTGCTAAAACCACACCTATGCCTTGGGTTCCTTCTAGAAGTTTGATTACTAACGGAGCGCCCCCAACGTTTTTGATTAGGTCTTTAATATTGTCTGGCTTGCTCGCGAAACCAGTTCTAGGAAGACCTACACCTTTACGAGAAAGCAACTGTAATGAGCGTAGTTTGTCTCTCGAACGACTGATTGCCACGGATTCATTGACGTTAAATGTGCCCATCATTTCAAATTGTCTTGCGACGGCGGTGCCATAAAAAGTAATCGAAGAACCGATACGTGGAATCACCGCATCGTAAAGAGGTAGCTCTGCACCCTGATAACGTACAGTTGGACGGCTGCTGGTAATGTCCATATAACAATGTAGCGTATCGATAACATCAACTTCGTGTCCTCGTTCGATCCCGGCTTCGACAAGGCGCTGAGTTGAGTATAGGTTTTGGTTGCGTGACAAA
>NZ_JATABG010000419.1:0-2799 GCF_036533755.1 Vibrio sp. M260118
GGTTTTAGCGAGCGTGGTTCAATGGGAAGCGTTAAGAGGCCGCGCAGTGTATCGCGTTCTGCTGATTCTTCCTTACGCTGTACCTGCGTTTATCTCGATTCTAATTTTTAAAGGTTTGTTCAACCAAAGCTTTGGTGAAGTGAACATGCTTCTGGAAGGGCTATTTGGTATCAAGCCATCTTGGTTCTCTGACCCGTTCTTAGCGAAGTTGATGATCATCATCGTTAACACCTGGCTAGGTTTCCCTTACATGATGATTCTATGTATGGGTCTACTAAAAGCGATTCCTGATGACCTTTACGAAGCGTCTGCAATCGATGGCTCTAACTTTGTGTCTAACTTCACTCGCATTACTTTGCCATTGATGATTAAACCGCTGACACCACTGTTGATTGCTAGTTTCGCATTTAACTTCAACAACTTTGTATTGATTCAGCTATTGACTCAAGGTGGTCCGAACATGATCGGTACCTCTGAACCTGCGGGTTATACTGACCTATTGGTTAACTACACCTACCGAATCGCATTCGAAGGTGCTGGTGGTCAAGACTTCGGTCTAGCAAGTGCAATCGCAACACTAATCTTCCTACTAGTAGGTGCGCTAGCATTGCTTAACCTACGCGTAACTAAAGTAGCTCAGGACTAAGGAGACTCATAATGGCAATGGTACAAGGTAAGTCATTAAAATACCGCGTATGGGCTACTCATATTGCAATGTGGGCATTCCTATCGCTAATCATCTTCCCACTGTTGATGATCATCGCTATCTCATTCCGTGAAGGTAACTTTGCGACAGGTAGTATTATCCCAGATAACCCATCGTTGGAGCACTGGAAGCTAGCATTAGGCTTCTCCGTGACTAAAGCAGATGGCACTGTTGTTCCACCGCCGTTCCCAGTTCTACTGTGGCTATGGAACTCAATCAAAGTGGCTGGCATCTCGTCAATTTTGATTGTGTGTCTGTCAACAACTTCAGCTTACGCATTTGCACGTATGAAGTTCAAAGGTAAGAACACAATCCTGAAAGCGATGATGATCTTCCAGATGTTCCCTGCTGTACTTGCACTGGTTGCACTTTACGCATTGTTCGACAAGCTAGGTCAGTACATCCCATTCCTAGGCTTGAACACGCACGGCGGTTTGATCTTCGCTTACTTGGGCGGTATCGCACTCCACGTTTGGACGATCAAAGGATACTTTGAGACTATCGATAACTCACTAGAAGAAGCAGCAGCACTGGATGGTGCAACACCTTGGCAGGCATTTAGACTGGTTCTACTGCCACTTTCAGTGCCAATCTTAGCGGTAGTATTCATTCTGTCGTTTATTATGGTAGTCGGTGAAGTTCCTGTAGCATCTTTACTACTTTCTGATGTAAACTCATATACATTAGCAGTTGGTATGCAACAATACCTGTACCCACAAAACTACCTATGGGGTGATTTTGCGGCAGCGGCGGTACTATCAGCATTACCAATTACGGTCGTATTCTTGCTTGCGCAGCGATGGTTAGTCGGAGGATTGACTGCCGGCGGTGTGAAAGGCTAATAAGAATGATAAGGGCGACCGCGAGGTCGCCCATTTTGTTTCTCTCTTAACTATTTTGGTTTGGCCGCCGATCAGTTAAGACGAGAGCGAACTGGCGTTACGCATAGCTGGCTGTTAGCTAGATTCCTTACTATTTTACTACTAACAGTTTTTGTAACCATAACCCGGCATTGTCCCGGGTTTTTTTATGTCCGTATTTTGATACC
Organism: Vibrio sp. M260118; assembly: GCF_036533755.1. Lineage (NCBI taxonomy): Bacteria > Pseudomonadati > Pseudomonadota > Gammaproteobacteria > Vibrionales > Vibrionaceae > Vibrio > Vibrio sp. M260118. The sequence goes on from NZ_JATABG010000419.1 coordinate 1,755, forward strand.
AACCTAAATAAGTATCTGAACATCTACTTATCTAGATTGGTATTAGACAGATGCAGTATAGAGCTGTTAGCAAAGGAAGAAATCGTCGACAGTAACTGGTGCGAGTAGGTCTTAAATTTAAGATGTAACGATAGGAGTTGTTGCACGAATTTGCGGTTAGCTACAAGATGTTCAGTACTAAAACTCTTTGCTAGATGGGGCGTAGCCTAAGTACTGGAGCAGTACATAGATGCTTTCTTGGGAGAGCGCGACTTTTCTAAATAGGTCGGCAAAGGTGTCATCGCCACCAAAACAGGTGCGAATGTAATGGTTGATCTCATCGTTGCCATACCCTTCAACATACATGGTGCGGACCCACTGATATTCGACAGCTTTCAAATTCGACAGGGTAGTTTCACTCAAGGTGGTCTCGTTGAGCTCCAAACGATGATCCTTCATTGTTACTAAGTTAAATGTTCGGGAGATTTAAGCAAATCAAGATGAAGGAAAAATGACAATGTAGTTTTAGTTTGGATAAAAAGGAATGGAGGCGACTAACACCTCCACAGAAATACTATTTGAGGTACTTAACGTGTGCCTCCATCTCTTCGCCAATCTCTTTACGCATGTTCATTAAACGAATCGCAGAGTCGCGTAGTTCGATATCTTCTTGCGTCTCTGGTACCCATTCAGGAACTGAGGTAGGCGTGCCATTCTCGTCGACAGCAACCATAATCACAATGCAGTGGGTGGTTAAGCGATTCTTGAGCTCTTTAGGGTCACTGGCTTGTACATCAATCGCTATGTGCATTGAACTTCGGCCTGTGTAGATAACCTTTGCACTCACTTCCACCAGGTTTCCGACATGAATAGGCGCAACAAAGCGAATACCGCCCGCATAGGCCGTTATACAGTATTTACCACTCCATGCTGCGGCATTGGCATAAGCGGCTAAGTCGATCCATTTCATTACGGCTCCACCATGAACCTTACCACCGAAGTTTACATCTCCCGGTTCGGCTAAGAAGCGTAGGGTAATATCGCGTTGACCATGGCTCATCTAATC
>NZ_JATABG010000420.1:0-2784 GCF_036533755.1 Vibrio sp. M260118
CCCCAGGAATGAAACAGTCATGAGACTCCAAAATTATATCTATATACTTTAGTGATTCACACTTTTCTATATCCAAAAGCTCCTTCTCTGCACCTTCAATATCACAGAAAAGTAGTATGTTTCTTGTAGAACTTACTCTTTTATTCAATTCAAACCAATCGCATTCATTCGAGAAAGAAATGTTCTTTACATTGTTAACCTTCGCTAAAGATTTAGCTTTTTCGATCGCAGTGGAATTTATATCATAGGCGTATATATAACTACTCGGCATCCTAGTAGCAAAGCCAACCGCATAATAACCTTCTGCACATCCTACATCTAAGATCGCATCATATTTAGATGCAATGACCTCTTCTATCCAATCATTTATTGGCTCTTCATATGAGCCAAGTAATTTTGGCAACAGCGCACTTCCAGACGAGGATGATATATACTCGATACCAGAAAATGGTCCATTTTGTACTACAGTCTTTCCACCGAAATACTTGTCTACCATTTCAAGATTATACTTACTCTCTGCATCTGACCTTAATTTTTTTTCTTCGTTAATTCGAGAAAGTTTCTTCTTATAGTACCCAGTTTCATGGTAGATACTTTTAAGTGTTTTTTCTATCACATTCATGCTGTACTCTTTGCCTATTTAGTATTAAAATGCATATTTATCATTCAATACTTCTGTATACTTGGACAACCATTATACAATCCTAATGTCCTATTCACAAATATAAGTCGGTAAATTATGCACTCCGATAACAAAACTCGACTCAAAGCAGGACTAAAACGCTATGTGTCAAATACTTCATGGTTGCTCTTCGAAAGAGTTCTTAGAGTTCTTAGCTCCATTTTCGTTGGCGTTTTGATAGCTCGACACCTTGGTCCAAATGACCTTGGCATACTTAGCTATGCTCAAAGTATTTTTATTATAGGGTTTGCTTTAGCAAACTTTGGCTTGGACTCAATAGTTATTCGTGAAACACTTAGGAGGCCCGATAAAATAAATTCAATTATAGGTTCAACATTTATAATAAAGCTGATTACTAGCTCCTTAGTTATTTCATTAATTTTTTTCCTACATTGTGAATATGAATCCAACCAAACAGAAATATTACTAATCCTTACTTTATGCACCATTTTTTCTCCGCTTAGCATTTTCCAAATATTGTTTAACAAATCTGTACAAAGCAAGTATATAGTAATATCAAACATCGTTCCCATTATAGTATTCAGTCTGATTAAACTATACTTTGTTATTTATAATGGGAGTATTGTTAACTTCGCCATTTGTCAATCTTTAGAAGTTGTCGCTTCATATATTTTACTTATCCTATTCAAAAATAAATCAGACATAAATTTTCTTGATCTTAGATTTGATGTAAGTGAGACTAGACATTTGTTAAAATGCTCTATACCTGTTCTTATTTCTAGTATAATGGCAACGCTATACCTCAAAGTGGATCAACTTATGATTGCACACCTATTGGATAGCACCGCTGTTGGCATTTACGCTTCTGCTGCACGCCTGAGCGAAGCATGGTATTTTATACCGGCAACGATATGCTCCTCACTCTTCCCTGCTATAGTAAACTCTAAGCACAATGAAGCTAAATATTTAGCAAGAATTCAAATCCTCTATGCTATTTTAATTTGGCTAGCAATAATCTTATGTTTATTAATTTCAGCTTTCAGTTCGGTTATAATAGATTTCGTTTATGGTAGTGCATTCTCACTTGCTAGTCCAGTTTTGACTATGCACGTATGGGCTGGAATTAACGTTGCAATAGGCGCTGTTTGGACTAACTGGATCACCTCAGAAAACAAACAGCATGTTGCAACGCTCGCACATATATTAGGAGCTACTATAAATATCGGATTAAACTATTTTTTGATACCTATATATGGGATCAACGGGGCGGCTGGTGCTACTCTAGTTAGTTACTATCTTTCTGCATTTTTTGCTTTTTCCTTATACAGACCAAAAACAACTTTTAGTATGATAACCTCCTCACTTTTACCATGGAAAATATATGAAGCTACGAAGATTTATCGCTAGAAATAGAAATCTAGCTCAAGAACAGAAGCTATCTAACCCTGTTTATTTACAAGTAAAGCATGCAATAGACTCAGTAACTAAGTATTTAACTAATCTACCTCAAGATAAAAAACTTGTTATTTATGACTTTGGATGCGGTCAAAAACCCTACGCTGTTTATGTACCACAGCACAAATACATTGGTATTGATATAGATTTAAATAATGATCAAGCTGATGTTTATTGTGATGTTACTGATGTAAATCTAGAAAGTAATACAGCAGATATAGCACTGTCTTTTTATGTAATTGAACATGTCGACTCACCGCAAAAGATGCTTAACGAAAAATATCGAACTTTAAAGGCGGGTGGTGAGTTGTATATGCTTTCACCTTTATATTGGCCTGAACACGAGGCTCCTTATGATTACTGGCGATTTACTAAGTTTGGACTGACTAAATTATTAGAAAATTCCGGCTTCTCAAATATTGAATTTGAAGTAGTTAATAGTACTCCTGCAATTATTGGTATTAACATTAACTCTCTGTTAAACAGGAGGTTCTTACGCTTATTAATACCTATCGTCAATTTTATTTTTGATCAACTGCAGATTAGAGAGAATCAAAAGCATTTAGCAAATGGAACGTCTTCGAATAATGCAATGACATATGCAATTAAAGCGACTAAGTCAAATTAAACCAAGGCTTGAACCTGAGAACATTTAAATTCAATCGGTTTAACCTACTACCTGACCT
>NZ_JATABG010000421.1:0-2776 GCF_036533755.1 Vibrio sp. M260118
CTTAAAGCATTAACCCGTACTGACATGATCCGCTTCGTCGTCAATGAGTTAAAACCTCGCACGGCGAATCGCCTGATCATGCACACTCAGGGCAATGCTCACCATGAAGCAGAAAAGCTCAACTTAGGATTGGAAATCGGTTCGATTGAAGAATTTCAATTAAGGCCTAAAGACGTAGAGTTGGGCTAGTAGCCCAACTACGCTTGTTCAGATTCGACGATGTGCTTGAGTGAGTGTGGATGGAGCTTAATACACACGCCATTCCACTTAAACGCGACCGTTGGATTGTTTAATCGCTCCCCTTCACCCTTGGGGCTCGACAGCTTGGTTTTGATGCCTAGTTGCTCAAGCTTGTCCCAATTATCAGCCATTTCAGGAAACTGCTGCTTAAGATCACTTAGATACTCATCTGCGGTTTGCGCCTGTGACGGCACCACAAACTCGACGTGCTCCCAACTCTGCTGAGGATAGATTTTTCCAGGTGCCGGGTACGGAAGCTCTAGGCACTCAATTTCCCAACTCATACATTCCAGAGGCAGGTTAAACAGCAACACGATAATCGGTCGGCCGTTAATCTCTGCTTGGGAAATGACTTGCGCCTCTTTTTGCCACTCATAGTGCGCTTGTTTAGCCAGTTCTGACTCATTGATGCGCAAAGCGATGTGGTCGGCTTGAAATCGCGACAAATTAATATGCAAAAGTTCGCTTAAACTTTGAATTTTATGCATAAAATCATCAAGTTTACTTTTCATTTGAACTGGCATTAATCCAGCATTCGTTAGCTCTTTTGACATAATTTACGACTCAAAACGTTATTTTTTTCCTAATACTAACAAGATCATCGGGAAAAGTAGAAAATTTCCCAGTTCACTCCCTATATGCGGAGCAATAAAGTTGCTATTATGTGCGCCAAATTTATGAACTAGATCGAGATATGCATTCAATCCACTCGGTGGATATTATTCATGGTGACTCCCAATGAACCCACCGAATAGTAAAGATGCATAGCTAACCAATTCCCAAGAATTGAAGGAAGCGCGTGTGAATATCCAAGCACTTATTAATGACAAAGTTTCTCAGGCTCTTGAAGCCGCTGGCGCACCTGCAGGTAGTCCTGCTGCTGTTCGCCAATCTGCAAAACCTCAGTTTGGTGACTACCAAGCCAACGGCGTTATGGGCGTTGCAAAAAAACTAGGCACTAACCCGCGCGAATTTGCCCAGAAAGTATTGGATGTTCTAGACCTAGACGGTATCGCAAGCAAAACTGAAATCGCAGGCCCAGGCTTTATCAACATCTTCCTAAGTGAAGAGTTCCTCGCTAAGCAAGCTGATGCTGCTCTAGCAGATGCCCGCCTAGGTGTTGCCGCTGAAGCACAGAAAACCATCGTCGCTGACTATTCGGCGCCAAACGTAGCAAAAGAGATGCACGTTGGTCACCTACGCTCAACCATCATCGGTGATGCAGTTGTTCGTACACTTGAGTTCCTAGGCCACAAAGTTATCCGTGCTAACCACATCGGTGACTGGGGTACGCAGTTTGGTATGCTTATCGCAAACCTTGAACGCGTGCAGCAAGAGTCTGGCGAAGTTTCAATGGAGCTTTCAGACCTAGAAGCATTCTACCGTGAATCTAAAAAGCTTTACGACGAAGACGAAGAGTTTGCAGCTAAAGCACGTAACTACGTGGTAAAACTGCAAGGTGGTGACGAGTACTGCGCTGAAATGTGGAAGAAACTGGTTGATGTAACCATGATTCAAAACCAGCGTAACTACGACCGCTTGAACGTTTCACTAACTCGTGACGACGTAATGGGCGAAAGCATGTACAACGACATGCTACCGGGCATCGTTGCTGACCTTAAAGAGAAAGGTATCGCGCAAGAAGATGACGGCGCTCAGGTTGTATTCCTAGAAGAGTACAAGAACAAAGACGGCGAAGCAATGGGTGTTATCATCCAAAAACGCGATGGCGGTTTCCTATACACGACAACCGACATTGCATGTGCTAAGTACCGTTTCGAAACACTAGGCGCAGATCGCGTTCTATACTTTATCGACTCTCGTCAGCACCAGCACCTAATGCAAGCATGGTCTATCGTTCGCAAAGCAGGTTACGTTCCTGAAGAAGTAACTCTTGAGCACCACGCGTTCGGTATGATGCTAGGCAAAGATGGTCGCCCATTCAAGACTCGTGCAGGCGGTACCGTTCGTCTAGCCGATCTACTGGATGAAGCGGAAGAGCGCGCAATCAAGTTGATCGAATCTAAGAACCCAACACTTGAAGAAGCAGAGAAGCAAAACATTGCTAACACTGTTGCGATGGCGGCGGTTAAGTACGCAGACCTTTCTAAACATCGTACGACTGACTACGTGTTCGATTGGGACAACATGCTTGCATTCGAAGGTAACACTGCGCCTTACATGCAATATGCTTACACTCGTGTCGCGTCTATCTTCGCTAAAGCTGGAATCTCAATGGATGACCTGTCTGGAGAGATAAAGGTAACGGAAGACAAAGAGAAAGCACTGATCGCTAAGCTACTTCAATTCGAAGAAGCGGTACTATCTGTCGCTCGTGAAGGTCAGCCTCATATCATGTGTAGCTACCTATTCGAACTTGCGGGTCAGTTCTCTAGCTTCTACGAAGCGTGCCCAATTCTTAATACTGAAGACGAGTCTATTAAACAGAGCCGTCTAAAACTAGCAGCGCTAACAGCGAAGACAATTAAACAAGGTCTATCACTGCTAGGTATCGATACGCTAGAACGTATGTAAC
>NZ_JATABG010000422.1:0-2776 GCF_036533755.1 Vibrio sp. M260118
CGGAAGATTGGAAGCTCAGTGACACCTTAGCTAGCGCAGGTGCGGCAACCAATAGCATGATGGCTGATAGTGTACCACCAGTGAAAGAGGAGTAAGCAGCAAGAGCAAGGGCTTTACCCGCTTGGCCTTTTTGCGCCATTGGGTAGCCATCAAACGCGGTCACCACGGTAGACGAACAGCCTGGCGCATTGATTAGAATTGATGATGTTGAACCACCAAAAACCGCACCATAGTAGACGCCTGCCATTAGGATCAGACCTGATGATGGTTCTAATCCATAGGTGATTGGGATCATCAGCGCGATAGCTGAAATAGGGCCAAGCCCAGGCAACATACCGATAAAGGTTCCGACAAAACAGCCAACAATCACCATCATGATGTTCATTGGCATTACGGCGGTCGAGAGACCTTGTAGAATTCCATCTAACATAATGTTATTCCCTTAAATTACGACCACATGGTGAAAATAACACCAGGCTCTAAGTAGATGTCTAAGCCTTGGGTGAGGAGTAGGTAAAAAGCGATGACAAATGGGAAAGAGGCTCCCCACAACACTTTTTTACGTCGCTCACCAAGCAAATAGAAGCCAGCTAGCAGGAAAAAGCCTGTAGCCAGAACAAAGCCGACGTATGTTAGGCCAACGCCGTAAAGCGCCATTAAGGCTAAAAAGCCAAGCAGAAGTTTCCAGTTGAACTCGACGACTGCGCCGCTCTTAGCATCTGGCTGCCCTGTTACGAGCAACAGTAGAGATAGCCCAATACCTATGTAGGTCAGTAGTGTTGGCAAAGTACGCGCGGTAAAAGGTTCGTATTCGTCACCTGGGAATAGTGGTATTTGTGTTGTCTGGTAGCCGTAGCATAGACAAACAAGCATAAATATCATCGCACCAACGCGGTCGCGACAGAGCAAATTCTCTTTCGAGAAGAAATTACCTTTAGTGAATGAGTTCGTTGGCACGTCCGACATATCCAACTCCATTTACATAAGAAAAGAAAAAAGCCGTACACGAGGGTTAATGAGCAGGTTCACTAACAAAAGCCTATTGCTGCTAGTCAAAGGGCTGCCTGTCTATAAATAGACAGAGGAGATTGTGTGTTAGCTCATGTACGGCGAAAGGGGTATATGAGGGTGGTGCAAGTCACCCTCATATGGATTAAACGCCTATTTCAGGAATCCAAGCTCGCGCATTAAGTCGCCCATCTGCTGTTCTTGTTCCTCAAGGAAAGCGTAGAAGTCTTTGTCAGCTTTGTAGTTGTCGATCCAACCGTTACGGTCACGAACCACTTGCCACTCATCTGTGTTGTACATCTTAGTTAGAGCAGAGTTCCACTCGTTGATTTTCTCTTGGCTAGTTCCAGGAGCTGCGAAGAATCCGCGCCAGTTGGCAAATACAGTTTCGTTGCCGTATTCAGTTAGTGTTGGGATATCTGGCGCTGCATCGAGACGTTTTGGCGCTGTCACTGCAAGGATCTTAACCTGACCAGACTTAGACATTTCTAGTACTTCGCCAAGACCCGTAGATAGGAGCTGAGTTTCGCCAGACAGCAGTGCTGCCATTGCTTTACCACCAGCGTCATATGCGATGTAACGTACTTTTTTAGCGTCAAAACCTTCGCCTTTAAATGCCGCTGCTACGACTAGGTGATCCATACTGCCGCGTGCTGAACCACCAGCAATTTTCACTTTGCGTGGGTTTGATTCAAACTCTTTTACTACGTCTTCCCAAGTGTTGTATTTAGAATCAACAGACGCCACGATTGCACCGTAGTCTGCGATCGTTGCAGCAACGGGTGTTAGGTCGCGGAATGATTGAGGGAAGATACCTGTAAGTGAACGCACAACGATAGGTGTTGAGTTGACCATTAGTGTGTCTTCTTGGCGCTCAGCTGTTTCGATTAGGTGCGCAATCGCTTTACCGCCACCACCGCCAGATAGGTTTTGGAAAGATACATTTTCGACGATGTCTGATTTAACCAATACATCACCGGTACCACGAGCCGTCATGTCCCAGCCACCGCCAGCACCACCTGGGATTAAGAAGTGGATTTTCTCAACGTCAGCGGCTAACGCACTGAATGAAAAAGAGGCTGCGATGATCGAAGCGGCCAGGGTTGGTTTTAGTACCTTAAACATGATTCACGTTCCTTATGTATGCGCGCGCTCTTCATTGAGAGCACGCTTATCGTTATCAATTTTTCTGCCTACAAGGAGGGAACTTGTAGGCAGATGGCTTAAGGTTAATTAAGTGTTAAATTTATGTCTCCAATACGTTTATAAAAAGAATATTGGCCATATTGGAAGTTTTGTTCATAAAGTTCACGGACATGTCTAAGCGATGGAGGGGCGATGGAGGTGGAGCTATCGGCTGTCGACAACCAATAACTTGGCACTGCGGTAGGCAAAAGCCATACTGGCAACTTCGTTTGGGCGACTGGTTATATGGTCAACAGAGGGTAATATGACGAAGAAAATCAATGGCTCTGGGTGCATATAGCGCCAAATCTGACTTTGCTGCTCTTTTTTATAGGCTTTTAAATTCACCGTTAGGACTAAGCTTTCTGGCGGCAATTGGCTACCTTTAAATGCCCCTAATTCGTGTACAGCGCCCCACAAAGATTCTAGTTGACGCTCATGGGTACTCTTTAAGAACAACTCCAACTGAAATGTGTTTGATGAGTTGCTTTTTATGGCAGAGATGCGTTGAGCGGCTCGCAAACCCTGTTCGAAGGGGAGGTAACCTTGTGCATTGTCGACAATCTTGTTTGATTGGGGACAC
>NZ_JATABG010000423.1:0-2734 GCF_036533755.1 Vibrio sp. M260118
GTTACTTGCGGTTATTGCTGGTGGTGCTGCGTTCTGGATTCATCGTAAGCAGAAAAAAGCGGCTGAACAACCAAGTACTCCGGCGACAGTCGAGCAAGAGTCGGCAACACCGAAAGAGCTATCTTGGGATGATGTTCAACCTGTCGACATTATTGGTCTTGAGGTTGGTTATCGCTTGATTCCTTTGGTGGATAAAGACCAAGGCGGAGAGCTGTTAGAGCGTGTAAAAGGGGTACGTAAGAAGTTGTCGCAAGACTTCGGCTTCTTGATCCCGGCGGTTCATATCCGTGACAACCTAGAGTTAACGCCAAACAGCTATCGTATTACCCTGATGGGGGTTGCGGTAGGTGAGGCTGAAATTCGACCTGATATGGAGTTGGCGATCAACCCTGGACAGGTTTACGGCATGATCGAAGGGGAACCGACCATTGACCCTGCGTTTGGTTTAGAGGCGGTGTGGATAAAAGAAGATCAGCGTGAACATGCTCAAGCACTCGGCTATACGGTGGTTGATTCCTCAACTGTATTAGCGACGCACCTTAGCCAACTGCTGACCAACAATGCCTCGCAGTTGATTGGTCATGAAGAGGTGCAAAATCTACTCGAAATGCTCGGTCGTAGTACACCTAAGTTGGTGGAGAGCTTTGTGCCTGATCAACTTCAGTTGGGTGTGGTGGTAAAAGTCTTGCAGAATCTCCTCAATGAAGCCGTTCCAATTCGAGATATCCGAACTATCGTTCAAACCTTGTCGGAATACTCAAGTAAGAGTCAAGAACCCGACATTCTCACAGCGGCTGTGCGCATTTCATTGAAACGCTTAATTGTTCAGGAAATCAATGGTATAGAGCCAGAACTGCCAGTTATTACCCTTATTCCTGAGCTGGAACAAATATTGCATCAGACCATGCAGGCTTCTGGCGGGGAATCTGCGGGAATTGAGCCAGGTTTGGCAGAGCGACTACAATCATCTTTAAGCCAGGCAACACAAGAGCAAGAGCTAAAAGGTGAACCAGCAGTGCTTCTAACATCGGGTGTATTGCGTTCTACGTTAGCCAAGTTTGTTAAAAATACGATTCCTTCATTAAGAGTTCTCTCTTATCAAGAAGTCCCTGACGAGAAACAAATTCGCATTGTTCAGGCTGTTGGAAACTAGAGCTAATACGTTGATATACGGTACTTAATTTGAAGATTAAACGATTTTTTGCCAAGGATATGCGCACCGCCTTACTTCAAGTAAAAGGGGAGTTAGGTGATGACGCGGTTATCATGTCAAATAAAAAAGTCGCGGGTGGTGTAGAGATCGTTGCTGCTGTGGATGGCGCGGATAGTGCCAAGCGGCAGAGCGGTGGTAGCTACAGTTCGAACCCAAGACACGCACCTGCTCGCCAGGCTCCTGCTAGTATCCCTACGCCTAATCAACGTGCTCTCGATGATGATCGCGTTAGTTTGCAGTCTCAAGGTGGCTCTGGAAACTCGATGACTAAGCGTTTTGCTAGCATGCTTCAGCAATATAGTGGCAACGAGGCAGATAGTCGCGAGCGTGAGGACAATCCCGATTCACTATCGGCACTGCTGAAAAGACAGTCAGCCTCACGCACAGACCCTCGAGAGAACGTACAAATCAAAGAAGACTCGCCATTAGCGCGTCTTATCGCTGAAGATCGACGTATAGAAAGACCCGCAGCAAAACTGGACCCGACTCGATACGAGCGTCAGCGCCGCGAAGATTCTTCTGTGTCTAATGAAGACCTCGAAGAGATGAAAGAGGAGATGACCTCTATCCGTCAGCTTCTTGAGCATCAAGTTTCCGGTCTCATGTGGCAAGAGGTTGAGCGCCGCGAGCCCCTTCGCGCTATGTTGATTAAACGCCTAGAACGCATGGGTGTTTCCTCTGACCTCGCTGACCAGTTAGCTTGTTACATTCCTGAAGATACGCCTCCAACTAAGGCTTGGAAAGCGCTGCTAGGCTTAGTCTCTGATCAGATACCAATTTCTCGACAAGATATTTTAAAGCGTGGCGGTATCGTTGCGTTATTAGGACCTACGGGTGTAGGTAAGACAACGACGGTAGCGAAGTTGGCCGCACGGGCTGCGATGGAGTTTGGTGCTGACAATGTCGCTTTGGTTTCAACCGATACTTACCGGATAGGTGCGCACGAGCAACTCGCGATTTATGGAAGAATTATGGGTTGCCCTGTAAAAGTCGCTAAAGATTCCAATGAGTTAGCCGATGTAATATATCAATTAAGGAATCGTCGCCTAATTCTGGTTGATACCGCAGGTATGGGGCAACGTGATGTAAGGCTATCTGAGCAATTAGATACGCTTATGCATGAAAGTGGAGAAACGATTCATAGCTACTTGGTGTTGCCCGCGACAGCGCAAAGGAAAGTGCTTCAAGAAACAATCGACCACTTTAAACGCATACCCTTGTCCGGGTGCATCATGACTAAGCTCGATGAATCTCTGAGCTTAGGTGAGTTTGTGAGTGTTGTCGTACAGAACTCTCTGCCAGTTGCATACATAGCGAACGGACAGCGAGTCCCCGAAGATATTGTGATAGCGCAACCGAAATACATGGTCGCTAAAGCAAACGAATTATTAGAGAAGTCGACAGATGATGAGCCTCACTTCTGGAACAGCGAAGCTGAAAGGTTCTAGGCGGCGGACGATTATGACTAAAGAAATGATACAAGACCAAGCAAGCGGATTACGACGTTTGACACAGCCTTCG